>NZ_JBSFRU010000035.1:0-31355 GCF_053589395.1 Nocardia sp. NPDC003345 | reverse complement strand
GGCGCGGCGGCCGCCGCGCCCCGGCCCCTTTATTCCTCCCCCGCCATCCGGTACGCGCCGTTCTCGACCCGTTCCAGCAGGGCACGGGTCCATTCGGACCGGCTGCGTGCGGTATGCAACCACAACCCGATGACATCACCGACCGGTCCCCACGTCGCGAGATCGGCATCCGGCGGCAGGTGCGCGGTGATCCCGGCCTCCCATTCCTCCATCGTCGCGGCCCGCCGGCGCAGCAGTTCGACGGCCTCGGCGCGGGGCAGATCCTCGATCAGCCCGACGGCCGCGGCCAGCAGATCCATTCGCGGATCACGACTCGACAGCGCCTCGCGGAGCAGGTCCAGATAGGCCCGCTCTCCCGCCTCGGTGAGTTCGTACTCGATCCGCGGCGGCCCGCCCGCCGCGCTCGGCGCCGTATCGTGCTCGCGGAGCAGGCCGTGACCGGCCGCGGATTTCAGGGCGTGATACACCGAACCCGAAGTGGCGCTGGACCATTCGTGCGCGCCCCAGGACTCGAGATCGGCACGGACCTGATATCCGTGGGCGCGCCCCCGCCGCCGGACCGCGCCGAGCGCGAGCAGCCGGACCGCCGTCATACCCTCAGACCCCCACGGCCGCGGCGGTATTCACCCACCAGAGTGTGCCGAACGGATCGACGAACCCGCCCAGCCGGCTACCGTCGGCCCCCTCGGCGACCTCCTGCGCGGGCAGGGCGCCCGCGTCGATCGCCCGCGCGAAGACGCTGTCGGCGTCGGGCACGGTCGCCCACAGCTGCACATGCACCGGTTCCGACGGGGAGGTCAGGCAGCGCTGCCCGTGTTCGCCCGAATCGGCGAAGAAGAGTTCGCTGTCACCGATCCGCGCCCGGGCATGGATCACCCGGGCCGGATCCTCGGGCAGCGTCACCACATCGGTGATCTCGGCGCCGAAGGCACGCTCCAGGAACACCCGGTAATCGTTCGCGCGGTCGACCATGACATACGGAGAAATCGAAGACATCTTCCCACCTCGTTGCAGCGGACGAATGCTAGCCAAATTTGGCTAGCTGCGGCCAGCTTAACGCTTCTAGCCAAATTTGGCTAGCGCACGATCCGGCCCCGTTCGCGCACAGCGAACCCAAGCGCCTCACCAGCGGAGTAATCTTGTAATCAAGTAATCGCGACACGCGAGAAGGTGAGTCCCATGAGGCACGGACATCGAGGACGAGGATTCGGCAGATCGGGCGGGTGGCAACAGGCCGATCTACCCGAGACCGCGGACGTACCGGATTGGTTCGCGGGGCGGCTACCGGACGAATGGTTCACCGGCGCACCCACGATCGAGATCGACCGCGACGAGATCGTGGTCATCGGCGAACTGCCGTTACCCGGCCCCGACACGGCCACCGGCGGTGAAACGGCGGCGGAATCCGGCCCGGAGAAGACGGACACCACCCACCGGGTCCCGGATGCCACCAAAGAGGGCGCGATCGCCCGATTCCGCGAATCCACCCGCCCCGCCCGGATGCAGATCGCCGACGAGGCCCAGCGCCGCTACGGGCGCAGTGTGGCGTGGGGCGTTTCGATCGACGGTGAACGGGTGCTGTTCACCCATCTGGCGGTACCGGTGATGACCCGGTTGCGTCAGCCGGAACGCAAGGTTCTCGACACTCTCGTCGACGCCGGGGTCGCCCGGTCCCGTGCCGACGCGCTGGCCTGGACGGTGAAACTGGCCGGCGAGCACACCGACGCCTGGCTGGAGGAGCTACGAGGCGCGATGCGCAAGGTCGACGATCTGCGAGCCCAGGGGCCGCAGGGACTGTGAATCACGGCCGGCCCGCGGGGAAATCCGCGGGCCGGTGGCCCGGATCGACCGGGCGAACGAGTTCACGCCGTGTGCTGTGCGATCTGAATGAGGTTGCCGCAGGTGTCGTCGAGAACGGCGGTGGTCACCGGGCCGTGATCCACCGGAGGCTGCGTGAAGAGCACACCCGCCGCCTGCAACCGCTCGTATTCGGCGCGCACATCGTCGACCGCGAAGGATGTGAACGGGATACCGTCGGCCACCAGCGCACTCTTCAGGGGTTTGGCGGCGGGATGGGCGTCGGGTTCCAGGAGCAATTCGACACCGTCGGGGTTCTCCGGGGATACGACGGTCAGCCAGCGGTATTCGCCGGCCGGGACGTCGGTCTTCGGCACGAAGCCGAGTTTCTCGGTATAGAACGCGAGCGCCCGGGCCTGGTCGTCGACCCATACGCTCGTCAGATTGATCCGCATCTCTACTCCTTCAGCCAGCGATCGGTGAGATTCCGCAACGGTTCCCGGTTCAAGTGATGGAATTTGTAGCGACCTGCACGGGTCGCGGTCACCAGGCCCGCGGCCGCCAGGACCTCCAGATGTTGCGAGATGGCCTGCCTGGAGGAGGACAGCCGATGGCGCATGGTCAACCGGCCGCACAGTTCGAACAGCGTCTGCCCGTCCCGTTCGGCGAGTTCGTCGAGGATCACCCGGCGGGTGGGATCGGCGAGCGCCTTGAAGACCCCGCCGGAGTCGGTGCCGTCGCTCACCCACCCACCATAGGCAAGTCGTGACTTGCATGTCAACGGCAGGGCCCGATCACTCAGTCCAGATGCGCCGACAGCAGCCAGGCCGGTACCGACTTACGGCCGCCCGGCTCGTCACGCAGGCCTTCGAAGCGCACTCCGGGAGCGCCCGCGGGGGCGTCGAGCGCATCGGGCATATTGCCGTGGATACGCGCCGGCGCGATCTCGTCCACCGTCCAGAACGGCGAGACCGCGTCGCGCAACTCCTCGGCGGTGACCGGCGCGGGGCCCGGTCCGCAGATATCGGGCAGCGCGGCGCGGTCGAAAACCAGGGCGAAATACGATGCCCCCGCGGCGGCGGCACGGCGAATGGACCGCAGGTAGCCCTCCCGCCCCTGGGGCGGAATCGAATGGAACAGCGTGCTGTCGACGATGGTGCCGAACCGGCCGTCGTAACCGGTGAACGCGGTGATATCCGCGACCTCGAACGTCGCCGAGTCCAGGCCGCGCCGACCGGCCTCGGCCCGGGCCGAGGCGATGGCGGTCGGTGCGAGATCCAGCCCCACGGTGGTGAAACCGCGTTCGGCGAGATACAGCGAGATCGCCCCCTCGCCACAGCCCGCGTCGAGGATCTCGCCGTGGAACCGGCCCTGCTCGATCAGCGCGGCGAGTTCCGGCTGGGGTTCGCCGATACTCCACGGCGGCGCGGCGCCCGCACCCAGCGGGCCCGCACCGCGATAGACGGCTTCGAATTCGAAATCCTCCGGTGTGCTCATCCTTCACGAGTATCAGCCGGCACCTCGCGAGTACATGTAACCGCCCACTCCGGCTGCCCGGGTCGGGCCCCACGAACCCCGGGACGACAATGGAGACGCCCTCGAACGCGCTTTTCTCCTACTGAGCGGAAGGTCGTGGCGCCGTCCGGCCGCGGCGAACCCATGCTGGTTGCCCGAGCGGGCCCGACGGGTCCGGAAACCGAGAGCAGGAGCATCGCCCCATGACCGATCTTGCGCGCTACGACGGCCGCCGTGTCCTCGTCACCGGAGGTGGCTCCGGAATCGGTCAGGCCAGCGTTCTGCGGATATTGCGGGAAGGCGGCCGAGTCGTCGCCGCGGATATCAGCGAGGCCGGTCTGCGGGACACCGCGGCCAAGGCCGATACCGACCGGTTGAGCACCCTGGTCATGGATATCGGCGACGAATCGTCGGTCCGGGACGGCGTCGCCGAAACGGTCACCCGGCTCGGCGGGCTCGACACCCTCGTGAACGCGGCGGGCATTCTGCGTTCGGCCCATCTGGAACAGACGACGCTGGCCGATTTCGAGCACGTCCTGCGGATCAACCTCGTGGGCACCTTCCTGGTGATCCGCGAAGCCGTCGCGGCCCTGCGGGCGGGCGTCGCCCCCGCGGTGGTGAACTTCAGTTCGACCTCGGCGGCCTACGCGCATCCCTACATGTCGGCCTACGCGGCGTCCAAAGGCGGTATCCAGGCGATGACCCACGCGCTGGCGATGGAGTTCGGCAAGCAGGGTATCCGCTTCAACTCCGTCCAGCCCGGGTCGATCTCCTCGGGCATGACCGACGGTACCGGCGAGGCACGGCAGAGCATCGGACCCGGCCTGCCCGAGGACGCCGACTTCTCGATGTTCGCCCGGATCGCGCCCGCGCTGCCGCTGGACGACGGCGCGATCTTCGCCGGCCCGGATTCGGTGGCCTCGGTGGTGGCGATGCTGGGCTCCCCCGACGCCTATTTCGTCACCGGCACCGAGATCCGCATCGACGGCGGCTCACATATGTGAACGGGGATCCGGCCGCGATCCGCCTTGGCTCGTGACGAAATCCGATATCAGGTCCGCCAATTCGATGGGCCGGTCGCCCTGTACCGAGTGACCGGCGCCGTCGACGACCACCACCCGCGCCGCGGGTCGCCGGCGCAGCAGTTCCGCGATATCGGCGTCGTCCACGACCGGTGAACGCGCACCCCGGACCATGAGTATCGGCGCGGGCACCGCGGATACGTCGTCCCACAGCGCGGACAGATCCAGCGACCCGTCGGCCGTCGGGCGGATACGGTCGTAGCGCCAGATCCAGCGGCCGTCCTCGCGGCGGCGCGCATTGTGCAGGATTCCGCGACGCAGCGACGACACCGATCTGCCCGGGTTGTGGTCGACGGTGCGCCGCAGGATTTCGTCGAAGCTCCCGAAGTCCGCCGGACCGCCGACGAACGCGGCGATTGCCGCCGTTTTGGCCGGATCGTCGCCGGTGCCCGGGGTCACATCGACGACGATCAGGCGGCGCACCAGATCGGGGTAGCGGGCGGCCAGCCGGATCGCGGTCAGCCCACCGAGTGACATCCCGACCACGGCGGCGGCGCGAGGCGCCGCCGCCGTCACCGCCGTGGCGACCGCGTCGGCGAGCCGCTGCGGCGTGTACAGGTGGTCCGGCAACCAGTCCGAATGCCCGTGCCCCGGCAGATCCAGGGCGACCAGCGGCCGGTCGAGGGCCAGTGCCACGGTGTCCCAGGTATGCGCGTTCTGCGCGCCGCCGTGCAGCAACACCAGTTCGGGTTCACCGTCGCCCCAGCGCAGACCGCTGATCCGGCGGCCGTTCCCGATATCGATCCCGATCCGTCGCACCGCGGGCGGGCCGTTCCAGGGCAGCCCGGCCTCGGCGGCGTTCTCAGCGAACAATCCGAACTCGTCATAGTCCGACATGACCGGAGTATGGGCCAGACCGCCGGCGGGCGCACCCGGAGCCGGAATCCGGGTGACGCCTCTACCGCGCCGGCGGACCGGCCCGGACCGGCGCGTCTAGGCTCGTGCCCATGCCCGTCCCACCGTTCACCGCCACCAGGCTGCGGCCGTTCGCCTCCACCGTGTTCGCCGAGATGACCGAACTCGCGGTCCGGCACGAGGCGGTCAACCTCGGTCAGGGCTTCCCGGACAGCGACGGTCCGGCGGGCATGCTCGAGGTGGCACGGGAGGCGATCGCCGGTGGCCTGAACCAGTACCCGCCGGGACGCGGTATGCCCGTCCTGCGCCGGGCGATCGCCGCGGATCGCGAGCGCCGGTACGGCACGTCCTACGATCCCGATACCGAGGTGCTGGTCACGGTGGGTGCCACCGAGGCGCTGAGCGCGGCGGTGCTCGGGCTGGTGGAGCCGGGCTCGGAAGTGGTGCTGATCGAACCCTTCTACGACTCCTATCCGGCGGCCGTGGCATTGGCCGGAGCGCACCGGCGCACCGCGCGCCTGGTTCCCGACGGCGACCGTTTCGTTCTCGACCACGACAGCCTGCGCGCCGCCGTCACCGCGCGGACCCGCATGCTGATCCTGAACTCACCGCACAACCCGACCGGTACGGTGCTGGACAAGGCGGATCTGACCGCCGTCGCCGAGATCGCCCGCGAGCACGATCTCCTGGTGGTGACCGACGAGGTGTACGAACACCTGGTCTACGACGACACCGAGCATATCGGTATCGCGACGCTGCCCGGAATGGCGGAACGAACCCTCGTGGTGTCCAGCGCCGCCAAGACGTTCAGTGTCACCGGCTGGAAGATCGGCTGGATCTGCGGACCCGCCGAGCTGATCGCCGGTGTGCTGGCCGCCAAACAGTTCCTCACCTTCGTCGGCGGCGGGCCCTTCCAGCCCGCCGTCGCGCACGCGCTGACCTACGAGATGGAATGGGTCGCGCGGCTGCGGACCCGGTTGTCCGGCGAACGGCTGCGGCTGTCGGCCGCGCTGGCGGACACCGGTTTCGGCGTCCATCCGAGCTCGGGCAGTTACTTCTTCTGCGCGGATATCCGCCCTCTCGGCGCGACCGACGGGTTGCGGTTCTGCCGGGAGCTGCCCGGCACCCTGGGTGTGGCGGCGGTACCGATGAGTGTGTTCACCGACGATGCCGGTCCGTGGCGGCATCTGGTGCGGTTTACCTTCTGCAAGCGGCCCGAGACCCTCGACGAAGCGGTGCGCCGGTTGCGGTCCGCCGAATTCCGCTGATCCGGCACTCACAGCAGTTCGACCTCACCGGCCAGCCAGCGCCCGTCCACCTCGTACATGGTCATGATGATGCGATTGCGGTCGATCCGGGGCACCGCGGTGGTGGTGTTGCCGACCTCGGCGTCCACGAACAGCATGACCACGACCCGGTCCCGCGACGCGGACCGAATACTGGCCGCGGTGACCGTGCCCCGGCTGACCGATCGCGCCTCCACCAGCAGCGGGCGCAGATTCTGCGCCGACTCCGCGTACATCTTCTTGAACTCACCGGTGGCACCGGCGTCGATGGCCGCGAAATCGGCGTCGATACGGGAGGCGTCGATACTGGTCAGGGTCACGGCGTAGTGCTCGGCCGCGGCGAGCGCGGCCTGCGCGGCCTCGTCGACGGCACGCCGGTCGAGCCACTGCAGACCCAGTACCGCCGACAGCGCCGAGGTGAGTACCAGCGCGACGGCGACCGCACCGGCCGACAGGCGGTTGCGCAGCCGGTGGCTCGATCGCGGCGGTCCGGGCGAATCCGTCTGCGCGGCGGCCGCCTCGGTCACCCGGGTAGCGGTGGTCGATCGGGTCATCGAGGTCTCCTCATCGGGCCGGCACGTACGCCGGCGCGCCGCCGTACGGGGTGGGAATCGACAGGGGACCCACCGGCGTCGGATCCGCGGTCTGCAGCGGATCCGCTCCGGGTGGGGGCGCCAGGGTGTCGGCACCGGGCGGCCGGGGGGCGTTTCGCGCACCGCGCGGCAACAGCGCCGGGTCGGGGTCGACGCAGTCGGCGTGCAGATAGGGTTCGGGGAAATCGGGCACCGTACCGGGCCGGCGCGGGACGGGGTAGTCGCACTGGCGACGCGGATAGATGCTCACCAGCGCCCAGACATGTCCGTCGTGGAAGACCGAGGTGATCGCGTCCAGCGCCGATCCCGCGCGTTGCCGCGGGAAGAAGAATTCGTTGAACGCGGGCACCCGCACCTGTGTCATCTGCGCCACGGTGGTCAGATTCCCCAGCAGCTGCACCATCGTCGGCGAGTTCCGTTCGAAGAGGGTGTCCACGGCCGCGAGGGTCTGCGGGGTGCGGCCGACGAGCCGGGTGAATCCCGCGCTCATCCGGTCGGCCCCGCCCAGCGTCGTGGCCAGGTCGGCGGCGGTATCGCGCAGGCCGGCTTCGGAATCGGCGAGGGTGGTGAGCACGACCTTGCTGTTGCGCAGGAGCGCCACCGTTTCGGGCAGCATCCCGTCGAGAGTGGCGATCATGAACATGCCGCCGTCGACGATATCGGCGAGTTTGCCCGGGCCGGCCGGCCCCACCCCGAGTTCCCGGCCGATGGCCGCGAGCCGGTCGGGATCCACCTGTGCCAGTGTGCCGCTGAGACTTTCCAGCATCCGCGACAGCGGGACCGGGGCGGCGGTGCGGTCGGCGGTCACCGTATCGCCGGCGGCCAGGAAGGGGCCGGCGTCGCCGGCGGGCAGGAAATCCAGATACTGTTCGCCCGCCGCCGACAGCGCGGCCGTCCGCACCGTCCCCGAGGCCGGGATACGCGTGGCTCCGTCGATCGCGGCGACCGCCACCACCTTGTCCCCCGCGACGTCCACGGAGACGACCCGCCCGATCCGGGCGCCGCGCAGGGTGACGTCCTGGCCAGGTAGCAGACCGCCCGATTCCGCCAGTTCCACCCGCACCCGGTACGGATCGGCGAAGGGATCGATCTCGAGCGCCCCCGTCATCAGATAGCCGCCGCCGGTCAGGAATATCAGCAGCAGCCCGAGAAACGACGCCGGCGTCCGGTGCCGGTGCACTGCCCGTACCGAGCCGACCAGCAGCCGGGCCGGGCCCTCGAGCGGGCCGCGGGCGGGCCCGGTCACCGCGGCGCTCCGTGCACTCGTCCGCCCAGCCGTCGGAGCATGTATTCCAGGGAGTCCACGAACGCGTGCCAGTCGGTGATATCGGGCGGCCGGGCGCCGGGGTCGCCGGGGAAGTTCGGATCCGGGACCGCGCCCAGGGCGAGCTGAGCGATATCGGCGCGCACATTCGCCGACGACGCGGTCGTCACCTTCAGCACGATCGGCAGGACACTGTTGAGGGTCGCCAGATCGGCTTCGGGGTTGAGGGCGGCGGCGTTCATTCCGGCCGCCAGCGCGTCGATATCGGCGATCATGCTGCCGTTGTTGGTGCCCTGTATCGAGGGGAACCGCGCGAGCTGCACCGAGATCGCGTTCACCCGGTCCACCAGATCCAGGAGTCCGCCGATATTGTCGCCGACCACGCCCAGCGCGGGCCCCGCCGCGGCCACCGCGTCCCCGATCACCGGCCGCTGCGCGGCCACGGTCGCGCTCAACGCGGCCGTATCGGCGAGGACGGCGTGGATCCGGCCGGACCGCCCGGCGAGGGTGGTGAGCAGTTCCCGGGTTCTGGTGAGCAGCGCGGCGAGCCGGTCTCCCCGGCCGTCGGTGTACTCGCCCAGCGCCGCGATGACCTGGGTGAGGTTCTCGATGGCGCCGCCGCCGACCAGCAGCGAGGCCCGGCTCAGCACCTCCTCGATGGTGGCCGCGGCCGAGGTCGACTCGATGGGTATCGCGGCACCGTCACCGAGGTGGGCTCCGTCCGGTGGCGGGTCCTTCGGCGGTTTCAGCGCCACGAACACATCTCCCATCGGTGTCGCCGAACGCAATTCGGCGCCGGTCCCCACCGGCAATCGCACGTCATGGCGAATCCGCAGGTGCACCACGGCGGTGTAGTCCCGGGCCGCCATCGATTCCACCTGCCCGATATCGGCTCCGTCGAGTTTGACCTTCGCCTTGGTCGGCAGGTTGAGCGCGTTGGCGAAGGTCACGGTCAGCGAGTAGGAGCCGTCACCCAGGCCCGGCGCGGGTAGTGGGAGCCGGTCCAGGCCGACCGCGCATCCGCTGATCATCAGGGTGGTCGCCGCGGCGAACAATGCCGCGGCCCGGCCGATTCGCAGGCTTCGGATCATCGGTGGTTCGCCTCCGCCAGTGCTTGCAGGATCATGGTCAGCCCGAAATCCGGGCCCATATCGCGCATGGTTCCGGTATCGCAGCCGAGGCTGGTGAGATGCAGCAGATTGCAGACCTCCTTCACCATCTGGCCGTCCAGCAGGAACCGGTTCACGTCCACGGTGGCGCGCACCGCGCCGATGTTCTGGTCGATCGCGTGATAGGTGTTATCGGTGACCAGCGGGAACACATCCAGGAATTCGGCGATATTGCGCTGGTAGTCCGATAGTGCGGCGGTGACGGTCGCGGAATTGCCCGCCAGCGAGGCCAGGGCGTCCTGGTTCCGTTCCAGCAGCAGCGTGACCGCGTCGATGATCCGGTTCAGCCGGGCTCCGGTGTCACCGGTGCCCAATCCCTCGCCGGCCAGCAGATCGGCCAGCTGATGGACTCCCGCACCGAATTCCCGCAGTGTGCCGTCGTTGCGCGCGGCCGTCGCGGTGAGTTCGTCGAGATCGGACACCACGGCGGTGACCGCGGCCCGGGTGGCCGCTCCCCCGTCGTCGCCGAGCCGCAGCGCGGCCGCGAGATCACCCAGCGCGGCCCGCATCCGGTCGCCGTTGCCCGCGGTGACCGCGGTACCCAGCCCCATCAGATCCGCGACCGGCCCGCCGCCCTTCCCGTCGCCGCCGAGCGCTGTCGTCAGCTTCTCGACCATCGCGAGCAGGCTGTCGAATTCCACCGGCGTCGCGGTCCGGTCGAGACCGAGGACGGCCCGCTGCGGTAACTCGGGGCCGCCCCGATAGGCCGGTGTCAGTTCGATCCGGCGATCGGTGAGCACGGAATCGGATACCGCCACCGCCTTCACCCCGGCCGGCAGCGGTATCGATCCGTCGACCCGCAGTTCGATATCGACCCCGGAGCCCAGCGGTTCGACCCCGACGATCTCACCGACCCGCATTCCGAGTACCGATACGGCGTTACCCTCGAACAACCCGTTGGCATTGGTGAAACGCGCGGTGATCACCGTATCGCCGGGACCCGCCGGGCCGCCCGAACAACCGGCCGCAACCGCGGCGGCGATCACCGCGATGACGAGGGCGATACGGCGGGCGAGGCGGTTCATCGGCAGTCCTCCCGGTACGGCGCCCTTCCCACTTCCACGGCTCGGGCGCTCAACGCGCACATGAACGCGTCCACGAACGCACCGTCGGGAGCGTTCGCGGCCAGTTCCATGCCGGTACCGGTCGCGTTGGCGAACAATCGCCACGGCACCGGCAGGATCTGCAGGAGGTTGCGGAGCAGATCGTCGTGGCGGGCGATCATCCCCGACATCTCGTTCAGATCGTCCAGCAGGGCCTGGATCTCGGCGCTGTCACCGACCACCATCGGCTCCAGTTGCCGCACCAGGGTCGTCACCGCGTCGAGCAGTCCACGCAGGGCCGCCTGCCTGGCGGCCAGTTCCTGCAGCACGGTCCGGCCCTCTCCGACCAGTGCCGCCAGATCGCTCTGCTGACCGCGCAGCACCGTGGTCACCTGTTCGGTGCTGGTGAGCAGGATGCCGATCTGGTCGCGCCGCTGCGCGATCACCGCCGACAGTGCCTGTACATCGTCGAGAATCCGCGGTACCAGCGGTGGCAGGCCGTGCAACTGCTCCGACAGCGTGGTCATCGATTCGGCGATCCGGCCGGCGTCCACCGCGGCGAAGGTCCGGGTCGCGTCCTGCAGTGCGGTCTCCAGGCTGTAGGGGACCTCGGTCTGCGCCAGGGGAATCGCCCGCCCGGGTAACGAGCCCTCGCCGTTGGAGCGGAGTTCGATATAGCGCGACCCCAGCATCGTGGTCAGTTTGATCGCGGCCCGGGTATCCGCGCCCAGTCGCAGATCCCGATCGATCTTCATGGTGACGACGACATGATCGCCGGCCAGCCGGGTGCCCGAGACCGAACCGACCGGAACCCCGGCGTAGGTGACGGCGTCGCCGGGTCCGATACCCGCGGCCTGCGCGAAATCGGCCCGATAGGTGGACTTCCCGAGTTGGAGCGAATTCACGAACACGGTCGCGGTCAACAGCGCCGCGGCGACGCAGACGGCCAGGATCCCGAGCCGCAGGGGGCTGCGTATTCGTGGCGGACGCGGGAGCCGGACAGGCATTCTCATCACCTCACCTGCACATCGCGGAGTGTTCGACCTGCCCGCCCGGCGAGGCGAGCGCGAGTATCTGATCCACCAGCGGATCCACGCCGGGCAGAATGCCGAATCCGATATCGCAGACGTAGGCGTTCAGATAGGCACCGTGGTCGGTGATCCGGGCCAGCGATTTCATCAGCAGTGGCAGATTGAAACCCAGATACGCGAACTGTTCCTTGTTCTGGATGAAATGCCGGGCGAAGCCGGGTTGCCGCTCGATGAAGCTGTCCAGCGACGGGGCCGCCCCCGCCACCACCCGCGCGGCACGATCGAGGACCACCGCGATCCGGTCGGTCTGGGCGAAAAGGGTGTCACGCCGGGCCGACAGACCGTCGAAGATCCGGCGGGCCTGCACAAGTGTGGTGCCCAGCCCGCTGCTCTGCCGGGCCAGGTCGGAGACCACGGCGCTCAGATTGTCGATCACCGATCCGAGGATTTCGTCGGGCCCGGCGAAGGACTGCGCGAGCCGGGCGGTTTCGGCGATCAGCGCCGGGATGGCACCGTCCTCACCCTGCAACGCGCGGATCAGCGCCCCGGTGAGATTGTCCACGTCCTGGGGATCGAGGAGGGTGAACAGCGGTTGGAACCCGTTGAGCAGGCCGGAGAGATCGAACGACGGTTCGGTGTGCTCGACCGGTATCCGCGACCCCGGTTCGAGCAGGCCCGGATCACCGAAATCGGCGAGCGACAGTCCCAGATAACGTTGACCGATCACATTCTGGTAGGTGACCGAGACCAGCGTATTCCCGTACACCGAATGCTCTGCCGCGATATCGAAGGTGACCACCGCATGGGTCCCCTCGATCCCGACCGCTTCCACCCGACCCACCTGGACCCCTGCCATCCGGACGTCGTCACCGACCCGCAGCCCCGAGACGTCGGTGAACTCCGCGGAATAGGTGTTCGCCGGTCCGGGCACACCGCGCTGCAGCGTCGTGTAGACCATCCAGGTCAGGACCATCGACACCACCAGGAACAGCGAGAGCCCGATCGCGGGCCGATGCCTGTTCACCGCGGACCTCCGTTCCCGGCGGGGCCGGCCGGTGTGACGTGGACGTCGTTGCCGCGTAGCAGCGAACCCAGTAGCAGCTGCGAGAGCGGGTCGGGTGGCCGGCCCAGAATCGCGGCGATCCGGTCCCGTTCGGCGAGGCCGCCGGTCATCCCGTCCACGGTGGCCGCCGGTACCGCCGCGCCGGGGCCGGGCAGTACGGCCGGGCCCTCGGGTGCGGTGCCGCAGCTCGCGCCGGCCAGTTCGCCGTAACGCGGGCAGTCGGCGCGGGAGTACTGCTTGTGCGGGGTGAGCTCGAGAATGATCTTCCCGGTGGCGCTCTGGGTCGCCGGATCCCAGAACTCGGTGGCGAACCGGTGCGACAGCCGCCGCTGCGAGGTGGTCATCTGCACGAAATTCGGACTACCCCGGGCCAGGACGTCGAGGACAGGTGCCATCCGCGCGGTGATATCGGTGAGGGTGCCCGTCTGGTTCTCCAGCGCCGTCGCCACCCGGGTGGAGGTGGTCAGCCCACCCGACAGCAGATCGGCGAAGGCGGTGCGCTGTTGGGCGAGGGTCTGCATCGGTCCGATCGCCGAGTGCACCGCGTTCAGCAGATCCGGCGCGGAACCGCGCAGTCCCGCGAGGGCGGCGGCCAGTGCGTCCAGGGTCGATCCGGTCCCGTCCGCGGCCGTGACCTCGTCGAGGGCGGCCACGATACGTTCGAGTTGCGCCGCGGCCCGCAGCATCTCCTCGCCGCGACCGCTGGTGGCCGCCCGGATCGTCTCCAGGATTCCGACCGTGGGGTCGGCCGGGGAACGCCCGGCCGCCGCGGCGATCGTACTCAAGGCGGTGAGCGAGGTCTGCAATCGCACGGTGTCGAGGCTGCGGTCCTGGGGAATCTCCGCACCGTCGCCCAGCGCGGGCGCGGGCCCGTTGTCGACCAGTTGCACCGACGGCACCGCGAACACATTGCTCGGCACCACCCGGGCGGTGACCGTCGCCGGTATGCCCGCGGCGTGCCGGGGTTTCAGATCGATGCGGACCCGGCTGGTTCCCGTCCCGGTCAGATCGATCCCGGTGACCGTGCCCACCAGCACACCCCGGTATTTGACATCCGATTTCACCGGGAGGCCGTCGCCGATATCGGTCATCGTCGCCGTCACGCCCACGGCGTCCTCGAAGGACCCCTGCGACCGCGCGATACCGGCCGACACCGCCGCCGCGACCACCACCGCGAACCCGATACCGCGCAGTAGCAGCTTCCAGGTGGTGAGGTTGCGATCGTCTGCCTCGAATGCGGTCGTCATGGTCTACCCGCTTATCCTCGAACCCGAATCGAAACCCCAGAACACCAGCGTCAGCAGCAGATTCACCGAGATCATCACGGTGATACTCGCCCGCATGGCCCGCCCGGCCGAAACCCCCACACCCTGCGGGCCGCCGGTGGCGTAATAGCCGTAGTAGCACTGGATGGTGGTGGTGATGACCACGAAGACAAGGGCTTTCACCAGCGAATACAGCACATCGGTGCCGCTGAGCACCAGGGTGAAGTAGTGCTGATAGGTGCCGGTCGAATCGCCGCCGGACAACCGGACGAACAGATCGACCGCCAGGTAGTCGGCCGCCAGCGCGGCCAGATAGAGCGGGACCACCGCGATCATGGAGGCCAGCAGCCGCGTCGAGACGAGATAGGGAATCGGCCGGATGGCCACCGAGTGCAGTGCGTCGATCTCCTCCCCGATCCGCATGGCGCCCAGTTGCGCGGTGAACCGGCAGCCGGCCTGGGAGGCGAAGGCTATCGAGGCCATGATCGGGGCCAGCTCGCGGGTGGCGGCGGTGGCCGCGATCATCCCGGTGGCCGGTTCCATGCCCAGCAGCTTCAGCGCGCTGTAGCCCTCGATACCGACGATGGCCCCCGCGGCCGCGCCGAGCACGATGATCACCCCGGCCGTGCCGCCGCCCACCACCAATGAGCCGTTGCCCCAGGTGACATCGGAGAGGATGCGCAGCGATTCCCGGCTGTAGTGCCGGATCGCCAGCGGTATCGAGACGACGGCCCGGACGAAGAACGTGATCATATGCCCGAGCCCGGTGAACATCCGCAGCGGACCGCGGCCCACCGCGATCACCGCCCGCGTACCCGGGTACCGGTAGGGCGCGGCCATTACAGCGTCGTCCGCGGGAACAGGATCGTGTACATCTCGGTGAATCCGACGTTTACGACCATGAGCAGGATCATCGACGCCACCACGGCGGCGTTAACGGAATTCGCCACTCCGCCCGGCCCGCCCTTGGTCGCCAGCCCCTTCTCACAGGCGACAACTGTGACGATCATGCCGAATACGACCGCTTTGACCATGGCGAGATACAGATCGCTCGCGGTGGCGAACGAGGAGAACGTCGCCATGAAGCTGCCGGGTGTGCCGTCCTGGGCGTAGACGTTGAACAGATAGCCGGCGAGGAAACCGATGAAGCAGCTGAGACCGGTCAGCGCCACCGCGACCACGATGCCCGCGGCCATGCGCGGAACCACCAGCCGGCGCAGCACCGAAACGCCCATCACCTCCAGGGCGGCGATCTCGTCGCGGATGGTCCGCGCGCCGAGATCCGCGCAGATCGCCGATCCGACGGCCGCCGCCATCAGGATCGCCGTGACCATCGGGGCGGATTGCCGGATCACCGCCAGTCCGCTGGCGGCGCCGGCCAGCGAGGCCGCACCCATCTGACCGGCGAGCAATCCGAACTGGATGGACAGCGTGGCACTCACCGGGAGTGCGACGGCCACCGTCGGAATCCAGGACGTGCGGACCATGAAGGCCGCCTGATCGACGAATTCCCCGGCCGGGAACCGGCCACGGACGAGGTCCTGCCCCAGGTAGCGCAGCGCCTGCGCCCCCATCAGCAATTGTCTTCCGAGGGTTTCCAATGCGGCGACGGGATGCCGGTCCCGATAGCCGCGAAACCATGCGGCGATTTCTTCGGTGGCCGAGGGGGTGGGTTCGGCACCCTCGACCGTATGGATTCTCTTCACGAAACTCCTCGCACCGTGCGACCGGTGATCGAGTACCGCCCCGGTGGGCGGATCGTTCAGCGCTCGGGGTCAACCACATCGTGGAGTAGAACAAATATTAGGTTTCCAGCGGTCGGAGCGCAACGCCCCGGAGTCGGAAACGCGGATGGGCCGATTCGAGCGCGGGAACCGATCGGCGGGATCGCCGGCGGTGGACGGCGAATATCATCGCCACCCCCTCTGTTTCGGGTCGGAGCATGAGCCGACACTCCACGCACGGCGCGGCAGGACCCGGTACGGCCCGCCGGGGCCGGAACCCTCGGCCGGTCATCCACTCCGCGTGCGAAGCATTCCAGGGGAGGCTAGCCGATCGACCACCCGCGTACTAGTCGATCGGCTAGAAAAAGTCTCCTGTGATCAGTTCGGGCGCTGCACCACGCCACGCAGGGTGGTGTCACGCACATGCAGCTGCGAAGCCCGGGTGCCCAGATCACGCACGATATTCTCCGGAAACCAGCCCAGGCCGATCACACAGCGTGCGAGCATTTCGTTCGACGGGCTGTCACCGCGGACCTCACCCGCCCGGATACCCTCGGAAAGCAACGTTTTCATCTGCCGGACGCGGGTGGAGAACAGCCATCCCGGGTTGGGACTGTCCGGCGGCGACTGCCGCATCCACGCCAGCTGGATCCGGAACTCGTCGCCGAAACGATCCAGGGCGTTGGTGTTGATCCAGCTCAGGGCATCGAGCTTCTCGATCACCGTCCCCTGCGACCGCAGCACGTTCGTCCAGCCCACGGCGACCTTCTCGCCGAAGGACCGCATGATGGTGGCCAGCAGTTCCTCCTTGGAACCGATCAGCCGGTACACGGTCCCGGTACCCATACCCGCGGCCGCGGCGATATCGCGCACCGTGGTGCTCTCGTACCCGCGGCGCCCGAATTCCGCCCGGGCGACCGCGCGGATCCGGGCCGCCTTGTCGCCGGGGTCGGCGCCGTCCTCGGCCCAGGACCGCACGACCTCGTCGGCGGCGCGGAACGCATCCGATCCGTCCAGCTCCGCGTCGGTGGGCGGCCGGGTTGCCAGGCCCTCCAGCAGAATCCGGCACAGCAGGACCGCCACGCGGTCCGGCGAGTTGTTGTGCCGGATCACGTCCAGGCCCACCTGCAGCATGGACTGGCAGATCCGGTCGGCCAGGACCGGCAGATCGATATCCGGGCGCAGATAGCCGCCCCATTTCGCCGCGCGCAGCGTCTGCAGCATGGCCTCGAGAATGGCCGTCGGCTGCCGGCGGGTCATGGCGATGAGTTCGGGATTGGCGCTGGGACCCTCGTAGAACGACATCTGCAGGGCGGCGCGATGGGCGACCGCGCAGCGCGCGATCGCGGCGCCGAGATCGGCCACCCGCTCGAACGCCGAGCGCGTATCGGGTCCGTTCAGCTTCTCTTGGGCGCGGGCCGCGACCTGATCCATATCGTCGTGATAGCGGCGCAGCAGTTCGACCAGAATCGCCTCTTTCGACGCGAAGTGGTGGTACAAACTCCCGGGAAGGATCCCGCACGCGTCGGCGATCTCCTGCAGCGAGGTACGCAGTCCGGATTCGGCGATCAGGGTGGCGGCGGTCCGCAGGATCTCGGTGCGGCGGGAGCCGTCCTCGTAGGAGTGACCGGTTCCGGCAGCGAGGGCCGGATTCGCCGAGCCTCCATCTCCCTGCTCGAGTGTCACCTGCGCACGCCCCACAACTCCTCCACCACACCGCCCGGTCGCAGCCGGAGACCGAACCGCACTCGAGTCGATCGGCCACGGCCGAGCCCGCGACCACCCGATATCCGGTAACCCAATATTTGTTCAAAGGTACCAGAAGGAGCCTGCACTACCCGGCCTCACACCTGGTGCGGGCCGCGATAAAGGCCGGGTCCACGCCGCCCGCCTCCGGCGGCCGCCGCTGCCGCCACCGGGACGGCGACTACGGCGCGGTCGTGGGCAGTTGCTGGGCCAGGTTCAGAACGGTGACGGTTTCGGTTCCGGTCTTCTTCAGCCGCTCGGAGGACCGGAATCCGAGATCCACATCACCGGCCCGGGCACGTAGCGCGCCCACGGTCACGTCCGCCTTGTTCAGATGCCGGAACATATCGAACGAATAGAGCCGCAGCGCGTTCTCGTGGGTGATCTTGTCCACCTCGGCGTCGGAGACACCGTCGAGATAGCCGGCCAGCGATTCCGGGGCCAGCGGCCAGGTCGAATCCGAATGCGGATAATCGCATTCCCACGCCACCATATCGAGGTTCAGCCTGCCCCGGTTCTCGACGCCGAACCCGTCGTCGATGAAGCACAGCGCGACGCGTTCGAGGAAGACCTCACTGGGCAGCCGGTCCCCGAAGTCCTGATGGGTCCAGGCCCGGTGCATCTTGTACACCCGGTCCACCCGCTCGAGAAAGTACGGCACCCAGCCGATCCCGCCCTCGGACAGGGCGAAGGTGAGATCCGGAAAACGCCGCAGCATGGGCGACCAGATGAGGTCGGCGGCGGCCTGCACGATACTCATGGGCTGCAGCGTGATCATGGTGTCGATCGGCGCGTCGATCGAGGTGATGACCACACTCGACGATGATCCGATATGCAGGTTGACCACGGTGTCCGTATCGCTACAGGCCTGCCAGAACGGATCCCAGTGCCGATCGTGCAGCGACGGATAGTTCAGTTTGGTGGGGTTCTCCGAGAAACTGACGGCGTGGCACCCCTTGGCCGCCACCCGGCGCACCTCCGCCGCCACCAGCTCCGGGTCCCAGATCGGGGGCAGTGCCTGCGGGATCATCCGGCCCGGATAGGCGCCACACCATTCGTCGATATGCCAATCGTTGTACGCCCGCAGCACCGCGAGGCCGAGATCCTTGTCCTGGGCGCGTGCGAAGTACTGACCGCAGAACTGGGGATAGGACGGGAAATTCATGGCCGCCGCCACCCCGTTGACGTCCATATCGCGGATCCGCTCGTGGATGTCGTAGCAGCCGTCGCGGATCTCACTGAGTTTCGTGGGCTCGGCGCCGTATTCGTCCGGCGGGCGGCCGGCGACGGCATTGAGCCCGACATTGGTGGCCTCCTGCCCCTCGAACACCCAGGCGTCGGTACCGTCGGCCCGCTGCACCAGTTTGGGCACATCGTCTTTGTATCTGGCCGGAATGTGGTTGTCGAACATATCCGGCGGTTCGACGAGGTGATCGTCGACCGAGACGAGTACGAAATCGTTCATATCCATACGGCGCTCCTTGGTCCTGACCGTCGTGTCGACCCCCGATCGGCCCGGTGACTGCCCGCGCGTCGACTACCGGTCGTCTCGCACTGTAGCTCCGGAACAGATATTTGGTCAACGCTTCCCGGCCATTGACGCGCGCCGACCGCCCTGGTTACCCTCAGAACAAAAGTTAGGTTCCTATTCGGCGCCGACGGCGCCGACGCGTCGTGCCCACCCCCGCACCTGCGCGACCGGCCGGCGACGGCACGGTCCGGGTGCGCGGTTCGAGGAGGCCCTGTATGTCCGAACCCACCACAGCCGGTGATCCACCCCGGGACAGGATATGAGCGCGACGATGGCGCTCGGCACCGAGCGGCCCTACTACCAGCCCGTCGCCAACGAAGTGGCGGTCTTCCGCGCGGCCTGCCGCCAGCGGCTTCCGATCCTGCTGAAAGGCCCTACCGGGTGCGGGAAGACGCGCTTCGTCGAGGCCATGGCCTATGAACTGGACCGCCCGCTGATCACGGTCTCCTGCCACGACGACCTCACCGCCGCCGACCTGATGGGACGGTATCTGCTGCGCGGCGGCGATACCGAATGGGTCGACGGGCCCCTCACCCGCGCGGTGCGGGAAGGCGCGCTCTGCTACCTCGACGAGGTGGTCGAGGCCCGGCAGGACACCACGGTGGTCCTGCATCCGCTGGCCGATCATCGCCGTCAGCTGCCGATCGAACGCCTCGGCACGACGCTCGACGCACATCCGGACTTCGGGCTGATCGTCTCGTACAACCCGGGATACCAGAGCGTTCTCAAAGACCTCAAGGACTCCACCCGGCAGCGCATGATCGCCATCGAATTCGGTTACCCGGCAAGCGCTCTCGAGGAATCCATCGTCGTCTCGGAGTCCGGTGTCGGCGAGGAGCACGCGGCGCGGCTGGTCCGGCTGGCCGGCGCCGTGCGGCGGCTCGACACCGCGACGGTGCGCGAGGTCGCCTCGACCCGGGTTCTCGTCTCGACCGCCCGATTGATCACCGAGGGCCTGTCGCCACGGGAGGCCGCCCACGCCGCACTGGCGGGCCCGCTCACCGACGATCCGGTGGCCGGCCGCGGATTACGCGAACTGATCGACGTCTACCTGGGGGATGCGCAGGAGTAACCGGTCCGGTACCGGATGCCGTCGGCCGACCGCGCCGGCGATATAGAACAAAAATTAGGTTGGCTGGCGACTCGGCGTCGCGAGCGACCAGAGGAAGGCGTTATGGCATACGAGAGCAACGCGGAACCGATCAAAATCGGCTACCTCATGGATTTCCGGCTCCCTGAATCCTTTCCCGGACATATGCGCGACGATCTGTCCCTGCCGTTCGAGTTGATCTTCGGTGAGGCCCTGGCGGCCGGTCGCATCGACCGCCCGGTCGAGATCGTCTACAAAGAGGTCGAAGGCCTGCCCAAAGGGTCGGTTAAAGCGGTGATCGATGGATTCGGTGAACTCGTCGACGCGGGCTGCCTGCTCGTGTTCGGCCCGAACATCACCGATAACTGTGTCGCCGTCAAGGAGGCCGTCGAGGACCGTTTCCGGGTGCCGGCGATCTCGGTCACCGGCACCGACGACTGGCTCGGCGAATGGACCTTCTCGTTCCCGCAGGGGTCGATGACCGACGAACCCATCTTCTGGGCGGATCTGCTCGCGAAGGCCGGTCACGCCACCGCCGGGCTCCTCATCGAGGACTCCCTCATCGGCGAAACCTATTCACGCAACTTCCGCCGGGCCGCCGCCGCGCACGGGATCAGGGTCGTGGCCGAGGCGCCGATCGCCCAGACCGCGCAGGACATCTCCGCCGCGGTGAAAACTCTGCACGGCGCCGGACCGGACGCGATCATCCACTGCGGATTCGGATTCGGCATCGTCTTCGTCAACCCCGCCCTCGAGGCGCTCGGCTGGGATCCACCCAGATACACCGGCACCGCGTTCCAGAACGCCTGGGTGAACCCGATCATGTGGCAGGCGTTCACCGGATGGATCGGGGTCGACCAGTACGACGAGCACAACCCCGTCGGGCAGGCCTATCTGGACCGCTTCGAGAAGCGCTACGGACGCCGGCCGCAGTACTGCGTCCCGGTGGTCAACCACGATATCGCCCGGACCCTGCTGCACGCGCTCACCGACGCCCGCCCGCTGAGCCCGCGCGGGGTGAAGGAGGCTCTCGAACGCGTCAAGATGCTGCCCGCCGCCTCCGGCGCGCCGGGCACCCGGGTGTCGTTCGGAAAGTGGACGCGGCGCGGCTGGATGGGCGCGGGGTACCTGGTGGCCCGGCGGCTCGACCCGGACGGCGTGACGTCGCGTCTGGTCGACCGCTTCGGATCGGAGATATCGTGACCGCTCCCGAATCACTGCCCACGGCGGCGGCCGGACCGGACACGGCCACCGGCACACCGCCCACATCGCGCCGCTACCTCGGCTGGGGCCTGCTGGCGCTGGCGCTGTTGCTCATCGCGCTGGTCGCCGCGCATGCCCGCCGCGGCGCGGTCTCCGATCGCATTCGCAACCCCGAGGTCACCGGTGCGCCGCGGCCGGTGGAACCACTGTTCGGATTCGACCACTGGATCGATGTGATCCATATCGGCACCCTGGCCGCGGTGCTGCTGGTGATCGTGGTGTGGGTACGGATGTTCCGGCGCAACCCGCGTGACCCGGTACTGCTCATGGGGTTCATGACGACCATGATCGTCTGGCAGGACCCGATCATGAACTGGGCGCCGTTCGCGGTCTACAACCCGCAGCTGTGGCATTGGCCCGAGGACTGGCCGCTGGTTTCGCTGTCGCCCACGGTGGAACCGTTCGTGGTCTTCGGCTATGTGCTCTTCTATCTGGGCCCGTATTTCCCGGCCATCCGGCTGCTGCGCCGGCTCCAGGCCGGCCGCCCGCCGGACGCCTTCGTCTGGAAACATCCGTTGATCAGCCTGGCGCTGCTCATCCTGCCGATCGGCTTCGTCTTCGACATGATCCTCGAGGTCTCGCTCGTACGGACCGGCATGTACATCTATTCGCAGGTCATCCCGTTCGGGTCGCTATTCGCCGGTTCGGCCCATCAGTTCCCACTGCTGTGGGAGTCGCTGTCGGTGACCTTCGTGATGATTCCGGCGGGTGTCCTCGTCTACCGCGACGACACCGGCCGTACCGTCGCCGAGAAACTCGCGCTGCGGGCCCGGATATTCACCGGACGCCCGTTCGTGGGGATGGTGCTCGTGATGTTCGTGGTCATGAACGTCTCCTATTTCACCTACGGCGGCTGGTTCGCGGTCATCAAATGGACCCGGACTGCCACGTCCGTGGCCTGCCCGTGGCCCTACCCCGAGGCGAAGGTCTACGACCCGCAGGGGTTCTACGAACAGAACGGCGCTGCGGGACCCTATTCGGTGGTGCAGACTCGATCCGGTGAGGCCGGCGTCGCCCATCGGGCCGCCCAGCACGAACTTCCCGGTCGGGTTCACCAGCAGCCGGATATCGGAGATATCCAGATCGGGGATGGCGATATCGGCCAGGACGGCGTCGACGACCTTTTCCCGGATATCGGGGGCCAGCAGATTGTCCAGATCGATATCGGCGGCATGCTGGGTGGACAGCACCACGGTATCCAGGCGCACCGCCTTGTCGCCGTCGTATTCGATGGTGACCTGGGTCTTGCCGTCCGGGCGCAGGTACGGCAGGACACCGGTCTTGCGGACCTCGGTGAGCTTGCGGGACAGCCGGTGGGCGAGCGCGATCGGCAGCGGCATGAGTTCGGGGGTGTCGGTATTGGCGTAGCCGAACATCAGGCCCTGGTCGCCGGCACCCTGCTGTTCGATCTCGTCGTCGGAACCACCGACCCGCGCCTCGTGCGAGGTGTCGACACCCTGCGCGATATCCGGCGACTGGGAGCCGATGGCGATGTTCACGCCGCACGAGTTACCGTCGAAACCCTTTGCCGAGGAGTCGTATCCGATCTCCAGGATCTTCTCCCGGACGATATGCGGGATATCCGCGTAGGCCTCGGTGGTGACCTCGCCCGCCACATGGACCTGACCGGTGGTCACGAGAGTTTCCACGGCCACCCGGCTGCGCGGATCCTGGGCCAGCAGGGCGTCGAGGATGGAATCGCTGATGGCGTCACAGATCTTGTCCGGATGACCCTCGGTCACGGACTCACTGGTGAATAGCCGGCTACCGGACGTGCGCACAGTTTCCCTCTTCCTCAACGGTTACTCGTGTCCCGGATGGACCGTAGCGCACGGCTCGCGGACACCACCCTGAACTCTCAGACTATTAGAACGGTCCGACCGATTGGAGCCTGCGAGCACTCCGCCGGACAGGTTTCCGAACAGTACGCCCGTGGCCGGTGTTTTTCCGCGTCCGGTGTGTCCGCCCCGGCGGACCAGGGCGAGCACCGGGGCCGGAACCAGGCCCGCGAGCCGCGCCGCCGATGCGAAGAATTCGAATCACGGCGAGTGGAACCCGGTACCGGAGCGGCGTGGAGCCGGGTTCAGCGCAGCAACGGTCCCAGCGCGTCCAGGACCCGGCTGGCCAGCAACGCCTTGGAACCGTGATCGAGCGCCTGCTCGCTACCGTCGGCGCCGAGCAGCCAGCCGTCGTTGGTGTCGACCTCGAACGCCTTGCCCTCACCGACCGCGTTGACCACCAGCAGGTCGCAGCCCTTCCGGGCCAGTTTGGCCCGGGCGTGGGTGATCACATCGCCGTCGTCGTCGCCGGTCTCGGCGGCGAAGCCGACGATGGCGGTACCGGGCAGCTGCCCCTCGCGCCGCGCCTGGACCAGGCCCGCGAGAATATCCTCGGTCTTGGACAGGGCGATGCTGTCGGGCTCGTCCTTGCCCTTCTTGATCTTGGCGGCGGCCACCGAGGTGGGCCGGAAATCGGCGACGGCGGCGGCCATGATCACCGCGTCGGCGCCGACCGCGTGCTTGTCCACGGCGGTCTTGAGCTGATCGGCGGTGGTGATGTGCACCAGTTCGACCGCGGCCGGCGGCGCCATCTCGATGGTGTTGCCGGCGATGAGGGTGACCTGCGCACCGCGCTGCGCGGCCACCCGGGCCAGCGCGTACCCCTGTTTACCGGAGCTGCGGTTGCCCAGGAAACGCACCGGATCCAAAGGTTCGCGGGTACCACCGGCGGTGATCACGACCCGCTTGCCCTCCAGATCGCGGGGCACGGCATCGGTCCGTTCGAGCAGCAGCATCGCCAGGCCGAAGATCTCCTCCGGCTCGGGCAGCCGGCCCGGACCGGTATCGGTGCCGGTGAGACGACCGTGCGCCGGTTCCATGACCGTGGCCCCCTGGGCGCGCAATGCCGCGACGTTCGCGACGGTCGCGGCATGTTCCCACATCTCGGTATGCATCGCAGGCGCGAAGAGCACGGGACATCGGGCCGTGAGCAGGGTGGCGGTGAGCAGATCGTCGGCCCGGCCGTGCGCGGCCCGGGCCATCAGGTCCGCCGTCGCGGGGGCGATGACGACCAGTTCGGCCTCCTGCCCCAGGCGCACATGCGGAACCTCGGGCACATCGGCGAACACCCCGGTGTGCACCGGGTGGCCGGACAGCGCCTCGAAGGTCGCCTTGCCCACGAATTGCAGCGCCGCTTCGGTGGGGATCACCCGGACGGTATGACCGGTCTCGGTGAACCGCCGCACCAGGGCGCACGCCTTGTACGCGGCGATTCCGCCGCCCACCCCGACAACTACCCGCGCCATAGCGCGCCTCCTGCCCTATCGGCCGTTCGCCCCGTCAGCGGGTTGTTATTCGCCTTCGGTGTGCTCGAGCAGATCGCTGTGGATCTCCCGCATCGCCACCGACAGCGGCTTCTCCTGCGGCAGCGGCTCGACCAGGGGGCCGACGTATTCGAGGATGCCGTCGCCCAGCTGGTTGTAGTAGTCGTTGATCTGGCGGGCGCGTTTGGCGGCGTAGATCACCAGCGCGTACTTGGACGAGGTGCGATCCAGCAGCTCGTCGATCGGCGGGTTGGTGAGGCCGACCGGGGTGTCGTAGGCGGGCGCGGCGATATCCGTACTGCTCACTGAGGAAGCTCCTGCGGGGTCGGTGGCTCGGACGCGCGGCCACTCACCTGCCGCGCATCGGGCTACGAATTGGAATTCGTGCTGACGAACAACGATACCAACTGCTCACAGGCGCTGGTCACGGTGTCGTTCACGATCACTGTGTCGAACTCGTCACGTGCGGCCAGTTCCACCCGTGCGGTCGCCAGCCGGCGTTCGATGACCTCCGGCGATTCGGTGCCACGACTGCGCAGCCTGTTCTCCAGCTCCTCCCAGCTGGGCGGCGCGAGGAACACCAGCACGGCCTCCGCCATCACCCGGCGGATCGATCGTGCTCCTTCGAGGTCGACCTCGATCAGAACCGGCAGCCCCTCCGACAGAGCGGCGCGTACCGGCGCGGCGGGCGTACCCGACCGCTGCAGCCCGCCGTGGATATCCGCCCATTCGAGCAGATCGCCGGACTCGATCATCGCGTCGAACTCGGCCCGGCTGACGAACCGGTAGTCGCGGCCGTCGACTTCACCGGGACGCGGGTCCCGTGTCGTCGCCGAGACGCTGAAAACCAGTTCCGGCAGCCGTTCGCGGACACAGCGCACCACGGTGGACTTGCCCACGGCCGAGGGGCCGACCAGTACAACCAGCCGACCCTTCGTCATGTTCTCGATCACCGAGGGTGTCAGGCGCCGAGATCGAATTTGGCGAGCAGCGCCTTGCGCTGCCGATCACCGAGACCACGCAGCCGTCGGGTCGGCGCGATCTCGAGCTCGTTCATGATCTCCTCCGCCTTGACCTTGCCGACCTTGGGCAGGGCTTCCAGCAGTGCGCGCACCTTCATCTTGCCGATGATCTCATCGGTCTCGGCCTGGCCGAGGACCTCTTTCAAGTCGGTGCCGCCGCGCTTCAGGCGATCTTTGAGCTCCGCCCGAGCACGGCGAGCGGCAGCCGCCTTCTCCAGAGCAGCGGCGCGCTGCTCATCAGTCAGCTGGGGAAGGGCCACGGTTCCTCCGTCTCATCGTTCATTGCATCAAGACCTGCCGAACTACCCGGCAGTCTCAGCGACCGTACCCACGACGCCCCCGGATTGCGAACCCACCCCCCAGGTCAGGGCATGAATCGGACCCGGTAACGCCCCTTTGCGGGCCACCCCGCACGGCAGCTTGCCGAACACCCGCACAGCACCGTGACCGTCACGAAATACCGCCTCAACAGGCAGTTTTGGAGAAATCGGCGCAGTTGCGGTCCGATAACCAGCCCGCCACGGCACGTGCCGGGGACCTCTCGAGCGCCCTACCAGGAATTTTCTCGGAAATTTTCGGTGACGGGCGCCGCGGAGCGGTCGAGAGGGCCGAATCGCGTGGATCGGCGCGGCCCCGGAGGACGGCGGGTGCCCGAAAGGTCCGGTCCGGTGAGCCGGATCGCGGGCACCGTCAGGCCTCCGGAACCGCTTCGATCGCGGCGAGCGCGGCTTCCAGTAGCGGCTGCAGTTCCTCCGGCCGCGCCCCGTCGAGCGCGGGCATGGCGATCACGCGCCGCATCAGCAGCATGCCGGCGATCAGCGACAGGACGACCTCCCCGCGTAGCCGCCCCGCCGGGCCGGGAATACGGTCGGCCAGCCGCCGGCCCACATGGCGTTCGAGCGCGTCGCGGACGATATCGGTGGCGCGGGGATTCGACAACGACCGCAGCATGATCAGGAACGGCTCCGGAGGCTCGGCGCCGGGTGCCGTCCGCGCGACGAGGGTCGCGGCGGTCCGCGGCCCGGCGGCCTCCGACCCTTCGGCGATGAACACGGGGGGCGTGAACGCGATATCCACCGCTTGGGCGAACAGTTGCTCCTTGGACCCGAAGTAGCGGTTCACCAGCATCGCGGTGACACCGGCGTCGCGAGCGATCTCCCGCACGCCCGCGCCGTCGTATCCGGCACGGGCGAAATGGCCGACGGCCGATTGCAGGATTGCCTCCCGGGTGGCGGCCGCATTGCGGCGACGAGGCGGTGAAGACGACATACCTCATGCTAAGAGCGTCGGCACCCCTTGTCTACGTTCGTAGACTTGGGTAGTCTCGACCTCGCAAGTCTACGAGTGTAGATATGACAGCCGCCGGGAATCGCGTCAACGGTCCGATGAGGGCGGCGCTGTCCCGACCGTGTTCCGGATATTCCTCACGCGAGAAAGCAGATATCCATGAACGACTCTCGAGTTTTCCTGGTCTCGGGTGCCTCCCGCGGCCTCGGCCGCGATATCGTCTCGGCCGCCCTGGCCGCCGGGCACCGGGTCGTCGCCGGTGTCCGGTCGACTTCGGCGCTCGCCGATCTCGCCGCGCGACATCCGGACCGGCTGATCGTGACCGAACTCGATGTGACCAGCGACGAACAGGCCGGCGCCGCGGTGGCGACGGCCGTCCGGCGGTTCGGTCGCATCGATGTGCTGGTCAACAATGCCGGTTACGCCAATATGGCGCCGATCGAGGATGTCGATTTCGACGATTTCACCGCCCAGGTCGACACCGACTTCTACGGTGTCGTGCGTCTGACCCGGGCGGTGCTACCGCATATGCGGGCCGCGCGCGCGGGCCATATCGTCCAGATCTCGTCGGTCGGCGGGCGCCTCGTCCGGGCCGGGCTGGGCGCGTACCAGGCTTCGAAATGGGCGGTCACCGGGTTCTCCGGTGTCCTCGCCCAGGAGGTGGGGCCGCTGGGCATCAAAGTCACCGTGCTGGAGCCCGGGGGGATGCGCACCGACTGAGCCGGATCGTCGATGCGCGTCGACCCGGTGCGCGCGGAGTACGCCGCCACGGTGGGCGCGGCGGCGGAGACGAGCCGCGGGGGCAGTATCGGCGCCAGCGATCCGGCCAAGGTCGCCGATCTGGTGCTGCGGATCGCCGCCATGGCCGAACCACCCGCCCGGCTGCTCGTGGGTCCGGACGCCTACCGCTACGCCACCGCCGCCGGACGGGCGCTTCTGGCCGACGACGAGCGGTGGGAGTCGCTGAGCGTATCCACCGCGGCGGACGACGCCACCGCCGACCAACTCGATCCGCTGGGCGGCGGCACCGCCTCCCGGTGAGAACAGCCACCCTCAGCCGCGCCCCACGCCCTGGTGTCAGCCCAGATAGGCGAACTCGTCCTGGAAACGCGCCAGCCGCTCACGCAAAGCGCCGACCGACGGCCCGGCCCGCAGGACATCGCGGGACACACTCGGCACCGCCGCCGGCCGGACCGATTCCGGCAGCAACGCCCGCACCGCCGCGGCCGTCCCGCCCTGCGCCCCCACGCCCGGCAGCAGCACCGGACCGTTGAGCGCGGTCAGATCGGGGATCTCGGTGAGCGTCGCACCGACCACGACCCCCACCGATCCGGGTTCGTCGCCGCGGTTGCTCTCCGCCGCGGCGTCGACCATCGCCTGCGCCAGCGTGCGACCGCCGGTCTCGGCCCGCTGGACCGCCGCGGCGTCCGGATTGGAGGTCGCGGCGAGCACGAACACCCCGCGCTCGTTGGCGCGGGCCAGATCGAGCGCGGGCCGCAGGGACCCGTAGCCGAGATAGGGCGAGACGGTCACCGCGTCGGCGCCGAGAGGTCCGTCGCCGAGCCAGGTGCGGGCGTAGGCGTCCATGGTGGAGCCGATATCGCCGCGTTTGGCGTCGGCCAGCACCAGGGTGCCGGAGGCCCGCAGCACCTCGATGGTGCGTTCGAGGACCGCGATCCCCGCCGCACCGTAGGCCTCGAAAAACGCCACCTGCGGTTTGACGATCGCCGCGACACCGTCGAAGGCCTCCACACAGATCTCGGCGAAGGTTTCGAGGCCGTTCGCGTCATCGGCGAGTTCCCAGGCCGCGAGCAGGGTCGGATGCGGGTCGATACCCACGCAGATCGGGCCGCGGGCCCGTTGGGCGGCGGCGAGCCGCCGGCCGAACGTGGTGGTCATCGTCTCGTCCTCCGTCGTTCCGGGCCCGCCGCTGTCAGCCACGCAGCGCCGAATGCAGTTCCTGCAGGGAGCGCACCCCGATACCGCCGGCGATACTCGCCTCGATGCCCTGCACCGCGGCCGCCGCCCCCTGCACGGTGGTGATGCACGGGATGTTCACCCCGACAGCCGCGCTGCGGATCTCGTAGCCGTCCACCCGGGGCCCCGCATTGCCGTAGGGCGTATTGAAGACCATATCGACCTCGCCGTCGCGGATCTGGTCCACGATGGAGGGCTCCGGCGGTGTGCTGCCGCCACCGGAGACGGGATCGGAATGCTTACGGACCTGCTCGCACGGAATCCCGTTGCGGCGCAGCATCTCCGCGGTTCCCGCGGTGGCCAGGATCCGGAAGCCGAGATCGTGCAGGCGTTTCACCGGGAACACCATGGCGCGCTTGTCCCGGTTGGCGATGGAGACGAAGACGGTGCCCTCGGTGGGCAGCGAACCGTAGGCCGCGGCCTGGCTCTTGGCGAAGGCGGTACCGAAATCGGCGTCGATACCCATCACCTCGCCGGTGGATTTCATCTCCGGAGACAGCAGCGAATCGACCTGGCTGCCGTCCGGGCTGCGGAAACGGTGGAACTGCAGGACCGCCTCCTTGACCGCCACCGGGGCGTCCAGCGGCACATGCCCGCCGTCGCCTTCGGGCAGCATGCCCTCCGCGCGCAGTTCGGCGATGGTGGTGCCGAGCATGATCCGCGCGGCCGCCTTGGCCAGCGGTACCGCGGTGGCCTTGGAGACGAACGGCACGGTGCGGCTGGCGCGCGGATTGGCCTCGAGAACGTAGAGCACATCGTCCTTGAGGGCGTACTGCACGTTCAGCAGACCCTTGACCCCGATCCCCTCGGCCAGTGCGATGGTGGAGCGGCGGACCGCTTCGATATCGCTGCGGCCCAGCGTGATCGGCGGCAGCGCGCAGGCCGAGTCGCCGGAGTGGATACCGGCCTCCTCGATATGTTCCATCACGCCGCCGAGGAACACCTCCGCACCGTCGCAGAGCGCGTCGACGTCGATCTCGATGGCGTCCTCGAGGAAACGGTCCACCAGCACCGGATGTTCGGGGCTGAGTTCGGTGGCGCGGGAGATGTAGCCCTCGAGGGACTGTTCGTCGTAGACGATCTCCATCCCGCGACCGCCCAATACGTAGGACGGGCGCACCAGCACCGGATAACCGATATCGGCCGCGATCTTGCGGGCCTGTTCGAAGGTGGTGGCGGTGCCGTACTTCGGGGCGGGCAGCCCGGCGGCCACCAGCACGTCCCCGAATTCGCCGCGGTCCTCGGCCAGATCGATGGCGGCGGCGCTGGTGCCCACCACCGGGACTCCGGCGGCGGTGAGCTTCTCCGCGAGACCCAGCGGGGTCTGGCCGCCGAGCTGCACGATCACGCCGGCGACCGGACCGGATTCGGTTTCGGCGTGGTAGACCTCGAGCACATCCTCGAAGGTGAGGGGTTCGAAGTAGAGGCGATCGGCGGTGTCGTAGTCGGTGGACACCGTCTCCGGGTTGCAGTTGACCATGACCGTCTCGTATCCGGCCGCCGACAGGGTCTGCGCGGCGTGCACACACGAGTAGTCGAATTCGATGCCCTGACCGATCCGGTTGGGCCCGGAACCCAGGATGATCACCTTCTCGCGATCGGGCTGGGGCGCGACCTCGGATTCGGCCGCGGGGTCGAGCTCGTAGGCCGAATAGTGGTACGGGGTCTTGGCCTCGAACTCGGCCGCGCAGGTATCGACGGTTTTGAAGACCGGCCGGACGCCGAGACGGTGCCGCAGGGCACGCACTCCGCTCTCACCGGCCAGTTCCGGCCGCAGCGCGGCAATCTGGCGATCCGACAGACCGTGGTACTTCGCCCGCCGCAGCAGCGCCTCGTCCAGGACCGGGGTCTCCAGCAGTTCGGCGCGCAGTTCCACCAGACCGGCGACCTCGGCGACGAACCACGGGTCGATACCGGAGGCTTCGGCGACGTCCTCGATGCTCGCGCCGAACCGCAGGGCCCGCTCCACCTGGTAGATACGACCCTCGGTCGGAGTGCGCAGATCGGTGAGGATCTCCGCGATCGCCGCGTCGATATCGGCCTGATCGCCGGAGGCGGGGGCCCATTTACCGTCCACGGTGGTCCAGAACCCGGTGGCCTTGGTTTCCAGCGACCGCAGCACCTTGCCGAGTGCCTCGGAGAAATTGCGGCCCAGCGACATCGCCTCGCCCACCGATTTCATGGTGGTGGTCAGGGTCGGATCGGCGCCCGGGAATTTCTCGAACGCGAACCGCGGCGCCTTCACCACCACATAGTCGAGGGTGGGCTCGAAGCAGGCCGGCGTCTCCTTGGTGATGTCGTTGACGATCTCGTCGAGCGTGTAGCCGATGGCCAGTTTGGCCGCGATCTTGGCGATCGGGAAGCCGGTGGCCTTCGACGCCAGCGCCGAGGAGCGCGATACGCGCGGGTTCATCTCGATGACGATGAGGC
>NZ_JBSFRU010000034.1:0-31418 GCF_053589395.1 Nocardia sp. NPDC003345 | reverse complement strand
CCGCGCGGCGAAGCCGCGCCAATAAACACAGAACCTTGGCGAGCAGGGTCACCTTCTCGCCTTGGCGAGCAGGGTCACCTTCTCGCCTTGGCGAGCAGGGTCACCTCCTCGCCTTGGCGAGCAGGGTCACCTCCTCGCCTTGGCGAGCAAGGTCACCTACTCACCTTGGCGAGCAAGGTCACCTACTCACCTTGGCGAGCAAGGTCACCTCCCCGCCCTGGCGAGCAAGGCCACCCCCTCGCCTTGGCGAGCAAGGCCACCTCCCCGCCTCGGCGGGTGGGTCACCTGCCGACCTCGCATGGCATACCCCCTCCCCACCTTGGCGGGTGAGGTCGCCTTCGTCTCGGCAGGAGCATCCCCCTTCCCCCAACTAGCGGAGTCCCCTTCCGGCAATGGCGTGTCCGCGCTCGCTGTGGGCAGGTCAAAGCGTGGTTTCCGCTCTTACTAGACTCATCCGGGTGACACACTCCCAGAGACCCGTTCTTGTCGTCGACTTCGGTGCGCAGTACGCGCAGTTGATTGCCCGCCGGGTCCGGGAGGCGAGCGTCTACTCCGAAGTGGTCCCGCATACCGCCACCGTGGCGGAGATCGCGGACCGGAAGCCGCTGGCGGTGATCCTGTCCGGTGGCCCGGCAAGTGTGTACGCGGAGGGTGCGCCGGCGCTGGATCCGCGCCTGTTCGAACTCGATATCCCGGTTTTCGGTATCTGCTACGGGTTCCAGGCGATGGCGCAGGCGCTCGGGGGCACGGTGACCAACACCGGTACCCGTGAATACGGCCGGACCGAGCTGGATATCGACGGTGGTCTGCTGCACGAGGGGCTGCCGCGGTTGCAGCCGGTGTGGATGAGCCACGGGGACGCGGTGACCGATGCGCCCGAGGGTTTCGAGGTCACCGGTACGACGGTGGGGGCGCCGGTGGCGGCGTTCGAGAACCGCGCGCGGCGGCTGGCCGGTGTGCAATACCACCCCGAGGTGCTGCATTCGCCGCACGGGCAGCAGGTGCTGAGCCGGTTCCTGCATGAGATGGCCGGGATCGCGCCGGAGTGGACGCCGGCCAATATCGCCGAGGCGATGGTGGAGCGGGTCCGGGAGCAGATCGGGGACGCGCACGCGATCTGCGGTCTCTCCGGCGGGGTGGACAGCGCGGTCGCGGGTGCGCTGGTGCAGCGTGCGATCGGCGATAAGCTCACCTGCGTTTTCGTCGACCACGGGTTGCTGCGGGCGGGGGAACGTGAGCAGGTGCAGCGGGATTTCGTGGCCGCCACGGGAGCCCGGCTGGTAACGGTCGACGCCGTGGGCAAGTTCCTCGGGGAGCTGAAGGGCGTCACCGATCCCGAGGAGAAGCGCAAGATCATCGGCCGGGAGTTCATCCGGTCCTTCGAGGACGCGGTGGGCGAGGTGGTCGGCGAGCAGACCGCCGGGGAGTCCGCGCCGCCGGTGGAGTTCCTGGTTCAGGGCACGCTGTACCCGGATGTGGTGGAGTCCGGTGGCGGTACCGGTACCGCGAACATCAAATCGCACCACAATGTGGGCGGTCTGCCCGATGATCTCGAATTCGAGCTGGTCGAACCGCTGCGGCTGCTGTTCAAGGACGAGGTCCGCGCGGTCGGCCGGGAACTGGGGCTGCCGGAGGAGATCGTGGCCCGTCAGCCGTTCCCGGGCCCGGGGCTGGCGATCCGGATCATCGGCGAGGTGACCGAGGATCGGCTGCGGACCCTGCGGCAGGCGGATGCGATCGCGCGGGAGGAGCTCACGGCGGCGGGGCTGGACGGGCAGATCTGGCAGTGCCCGGTAGTGCTGCTCGCGGATGTGCGCAGTGTGGGTGTGCAGGGCGACGGCCGGACCTACGGGCATCCGATCGTTCTGCGGCCGGTGTCCAGCGAGGACGCGATGACCGCGGATTGGACCCGGCTGCCCTACGACGTGCTGGAACGGATCTCGACCCGCATCACCAACGAGGTCGCCGAGGTCAACCGGGTGGTGCTGGATGTGACGAGCAAGCCGCCGGGCACCATCGAGTGGGAATGAGCGGATAGCGATGCGGCCGGACCCGTTGGTCCGGCCGCATCGCTGCTCGTCGTCTCGGTATCAGCGGCGCTTCCTGGGCGAGATCACCAGGGCGAGGCCGGCCACGATCGCGCCGGCCACGAGAATCCAGCCGATCGGGATCATCGACGCGAAGCCCCAGTTGCCCGGCCCGGCCAGTGCCCAGACCCCGGCGAGGAGCGCGAGCAGTCCGGCGATGAGCAGTCCGGGTGCGAACCGCCCCCGGCTCCCGTGAGTGCCGCATCCCGGCCCGGTCTGTGTGCCCGGGTCTCGATCCGTCTGCCGATCAGCCACGACGCACCTCCGCGTTTCCCATCCGGACCTGGACGTTCAGATTCAGCACCGGTGCGTCGCCGCCTGGGCCGGTGAGCCCGTCGGGGCAGGTCGCCTCGCCCATCCGGACCGTGCACTCGGTGCGTACGTTCATGTTCTCGGGCACCAGGACCACCGCCTCGCCCATCTGCACCGCGATATCCACGGTCTGGTTCCCGGTCAACTCGATACCGCGCAGGTCGAGCGTGCCCGACCCCATGGTGACCGCGTATTCCGGTTTGACCTCCGCGGCCGACGCCGGAGCCCAGGTTCGGTCCCCCATGGTGGGGTTGCCGAAATCGACCGGTCCGATCACCGCTGCCAGCACCACGAACGCCGCCAGCGGTGCGGTGACGCCCAGGAGCCCGTAGCCCCGCCGCCGGAACGATCCGATCACCAGACCCAGCCCGACCACCACCAGGGCCACGGCCGCGATCCGCCCGGGTGTCATCCATTCGGCGCCGGCGATCCGCGCCGCGCCCGCGATCGCGGCCGCCAGGATTGCCAGGCCGAGGACCACCGGAGTGAAGCGGGAACGCGGCCGTTTGTCGACGGTGGTCGCGATGGTTCGGGTGGGGGTGGGTTCGGGCAGATCCCAGGCCAGCGGGGCGACACCCAGCGGGTCCCAGGAGGGCGGGGTGCGGCGAACTGCGTCCGGTGCGGGGGGCCGGCCGGTAGTGCCGGCCTTACCCATATCGACGGGGGTGGCGTCGGCGGCGGGGCGGCCGGGGCCCGCGGTCTCGGGTCCCGCGGCCTTACCGGACGGGGCGGGTGCCGGACTGCCCGCGGACGTCGCCGCCGGCCGGTCCGTGGCCGGTTTGCTCAGCTCGACCTTCGCACCGCCGGCGGGCGGGGTCGCGGCACCCGGGGAGTCGTCGGCCAGGTTCTCCGGCTCGCTGGCGGGACCGGCGGGCCGGTCCGGGACGTAGCGGTCCGGGAGCCGGGTGTACGGGGTGTATTGGTTGTTGTCGTACGGGTACGGATCCGCGCCACCCTGCGGGAACACCGCACCGGGGTAACCGGTGGTGCCGGGGCCGGCGAGCGGTTCGGGCGCGGTCTGGCCGGCGGGCAGTGGCGGCGGGACCGGAGCCCGCATGTAGAGCATCCACCAGGCCGCCAGCATGAGCGCCAGCGAGATCACTCCCGACCCGCCGAGACCGATACCCACCGGGCCCATGGTGCTCACCGCGATCGCCAAGGCCACGATCAGCACGATCGTCTTCGTCTGGCCGGGTGAACCCGGGCCGCGCCGGCTCAGCGATTCCGCCATCGAGGCGCGATCGCCCGGTTCCGGGAACAGTAGCCACCCGATCAGGTACAGGACGATCCCGGCGCCGCCGAAGATGGTGGAGACGACGAACGCCACCCGGACCAGGACCGGGTCGATCCCGTAGCGGTGCCCGAAACCGGCCGCGACTCCGGCGATCGGCCCGTGGCGGGGCAGCCGGGCCGGCCGTGTCTGCCACATCTGCTGGAGCTGATCCCCGAAGCTCGTTCTCGTCATGTCCCCATGGTCCGCTCGTGGTGGCCCGGCACACATCGGGGGGAACCCTGAAGTTGCTCCGGAAAAGTTCCCTACCACCGCCGATAGCCGCCGGTGCCGCTCATATCAGGGTGTTTCCCGATGGTCGCGGTGGGTGCGGGCGTGCCAGTATCGAGGGTATGTGCCCGTTCGGACCTGCCTTCTACGCGCGGGGGGCCGCCGCCGGGGCGGGCCCCGGCACCGCCACACCGCTGGTCCGTCGGTCCGGCGGCCGGATCGTGGGCGGGGTGGCCGGCGGCCTTGCCGACCACCTCGGTATCGATGTGCTCAAGATCCGGATGGCATTCGTATTGCTGTCGGCGCTGGCCGGCGCCGGGATCGTGGCCTACGGGCTGCTGTGGATCTTCACCCCCGGCGGTGCGGACGACACCCGCCCTTCGGGCACCGAGCGGCGGCAGGCGATCGGGCTCGCGCTGCTCGGGCTCGGGTTGTCGGTGGCCGTGTCGTGGGTGTTCAGCGGTACCGCGGCGCGGGTGGTCGCACCGCTGGTGGTGATCGCGATCGGCGCGGCCCTGGTGTGGCGGGAGTACGACGCGGACGGTCCGCGCTCGCTGGTGGGCCTGCCCGCGAAACCGTCGGTGGTGACCTGGTCACGCATCATCGCCGGGGTCACCCTGGTGGTGGCGGGGCTGACCGTGGTGGTGCTGTCGCAGGTCGACTGGGGTTCGCTGGGGTCGGCGCTGCTCGCGGTAGCGGCCACGCTGATCGGAGTGGGCCTGCTGACGGTGCCGCTGGGTCTGCGGCTGATGCATTCGCTCAATGCCGAACGAGCCGCCCGCATCCGCAACGAGGAGCGCGAGGAAATCGCCTCCCACCTCCACGATTCGGTACTCCAGACGCTGGCGTTGATTCAGCGCCAGGCCGGTGATTCACAGGAGGTGCTGCGGCTGGCCCGCAGTCAGGAGCGCGAGCTGCGCCGGTGGCTGTTCGCCGATGCCGGCCCCGCCGAATCCAGCCTGGCCGCCGCGTTGCGCACCATCGCCGGCGAGGTCGAAGACCAGCACGGTGTGAAGGTCACCCCCGTGACGGTCGGCGATGTCGCGATGGACGGTACGGAGTCCGGCTCCGGCCTGCCGCGGGAACATTTCACCGCCGTGCTCGGGGCCACCCGGGAGGCCCTGGTGAATGCCGCCAAACATGCCGGAGTCACCGATATCGATCTGTTCGCCGAAGCCGAACCACACCAGGTCGCCGTATTCGTCCGCGATCGCGGTACCGGCTTCGATCCCGGCGCCGTCCCCGAGGACCGGCACGGCCTGGCGCGTTCCATCCGGGCCCGGGTGGAACGGCGCGGCGGCACGGTCGAGATCGTCTCGGCTCCCGGCCGGGGTACCGAGGTCCGCATCGTCATGCCGCGCAACGATTCCGGGGATTCGGAAGGCGATAGCCCGGAAACCGCCGAGGCCGCCGATTCCGATCGCGAATCCGCGGCCCGGCCGGCCCCGGTGACCCCGCCGGAATTCGTCACCGGCCCCACCTCGGGATCCGGCCCGGCGAGTACCCGAGCCGGACACCGGTGAGGACAGGGCCCGGGCCGCTGTCACCGAACCGGTGCGCTGGAACGCCACCGGCCACGCGCTCGCACCCGCCGAAACCCTCGCGTCGCTGTTCGCCGACGCCGCCCGGGAGCACGCCGGTCCGGGGCGATCGCGATACCCCCGCGGTCCCACCCCGCCACGCTCTCCCGGTCGGCTCGAAGCGAAGGGTGCCGACCCGCCGCCGCGACCCCGGCCCCCACGAACTGCTGTCCCGATCCACAGCGGTATCCCAGCGCCCAATCGCCCGATTCCGCCCCACCTCGCACAGCGCCGAGCCCGACGAGGCCCACAATGGGTTGCGGCCCGCGTCACCTTTCCGCCCTCGAAGCGAGGCGGCGCAGCCGCGAGTCCCGAGGGCGGAAAGGTGACGCCCGAGGGGCCGCAACCCCGTGCCGCCGAAGGCGGCACCAAAATTACAGCAGGAGCGCGGGTGCGGGTTTTTCTCGTCGATGATCATGCGGTGTTCCGGTCCGGTGTGCGGGCCGAGCTGGGCCGGGAGGCGGATATGGAGGTGGTGGGGGAGGCCGGGGGCGTGGCCGAGGCGGTGGCCGGGATCAATGCCGCCGCACCCGATGTGGTGCTGCTCGATGTGCATATGCCCGATGGCGGTGGCGTCGCTGTATTGCACGGGATCGACAGCGGGCCGGTATGTCTGGCGTTGAGCGTGTCCGACGCCGCAGAGGATGTCATCGCGGTGATCCGGGCCGGTGCGCGCGGGTATGTCACCAAGACGATCTCCGGTGCCGAACTGGCCGACGGTATCCGGCGGGTGGCCGGGGGCGATGCCGTGTTCAGCCCGCGGCTCGCGGGTTTCGTGCTGGATTCGTTCACCGGGCGGTCTCCGGTACCGGAACCGCCGCTGGATCCCGAGCTGGATTCGCTGACCCCGCGGGAGCTGGAGGTGCTGCGGCTGCTGGCCCGCGGCTACACCTATCGCGAGATCGCCGAGAAGCTGTTCATCTCGGTGAAGACGGTGGAGACGCACGCCTCGAATGTGTTGCGCAAGACCCAGCAGTCCAACCGGAACGCGCTGACCCGCTGGGCGCACCGGCGGCGGATCGACTGATCCGGGCGGGCCTATCGGATGGGATCGTGCAGCCCGCGCACCGATCGGGTGACCGTGAATTTCCGGTTGCGGCCCATGACCTCGGTGCGTCCCACCATGCGTTCGACGACCGTGCGGTGGTTGAGGTGGTTGTTGTACACGGTCCACAGTTCACCGCCGGGGCGCAGCACCCGGCCGGTCTGGGCGAACATCTTGATGGCCGAGCCGGTATGCACGGCCGCGCCCACATGGAACGGCGGATTGCAGACGACCAGGTCGGCGCTGTTGTCGGCGGCGCCGGACATGGCGTCGTCGCGGACCACCCGGACCTGATCGGCGACCTGGTTGGCGGCGGCGGTCGCGGTCGCGGACGCTACCGCCGCCGCGGACTGGTCGGTGCCGACGACGGTGAGCCCGGGCCGGGACCGGGCGAGTGCGACCGCCAGTATGCCGGTGCCGCAACCCAGGTCGACGGCGTCGCGGGCATCGGGTTTCATGGCGCGCAGGTGTTCGAGCAGGAACCGGGTGCCGATATCCAGGCGGGCGCCGGAGAATGCCGCGCCGTGGGCGACCACGTCGATATCGAATTCGCCGATGTGCTCGCGCACCGGGAACCGCGGTGCCCCCACCGGTTTCGGGCCCCGGACCAGCAGGGCCCGGGATTTCTGGCGGCCCCGGCTGGCGCGGACCTCGGAAAACGTTTCGCCCAGTACCTCGTTCATCGCCTTGGTCAGGTACTTGTCCCGGCCACCCGCGAAGACCTGGACCTCCGGATGCGCGTAACGGGCGATGGTCTCGGCGATCTCGGCGAGGCCGGCCAGGACGCGCGGTAACCGCAGCAATACCACGGTCGCGCCGGTCAGCAGGTTCTCGTCGAGCGGGCAGGCGGTATAGCGGTCGGCGAGCCCGAGTCCGCGGGCGTTGGCGGCCAGGGCGAGTTCACCGGTCAGCAGGTCTTGGTGCACCCGGATACCGTGCAGATCATGGGCGGTGGCCGCACCGAGGGTCAGCGCGCCGTAGCCGTCACCGATCACCACGACCCGCCCGCCGGTCGCGGCCTCGGCCAGCGCGTCGGCAGCGATATCGAGTAAGAGGCGGTCGGCGGCGTCGGCGGCATAGAGGTTGGCGGCCTCCACATCCGGGTAGCGGCGCAACCTTTCGAGTAGGTCCTCCACGTCTCGCACGGGACAAGTGTGCTAGATCGTTGCCGCGCGGTGCGGACCACCCCGGTGGATATCGTCCGGGGCGCGGGTGCTCACGGTGGCGGAAACCGGCCGCCCGGTCGCCGGGGCACACCGTGCGAGTGGGCATTACCGCAGGACAGTGGGCACTGCGGTTAGCATCGGGCTCATGCGTACCGGGCGTGTTCTGGTGGTGGCCGTGATGCTGGGGTGTCTCGCGGGGTGTGCCGACTCCGGGTCCACACCACCGGTTAGCTCCCCGGAGGCGGCGCCGGCCCTGCCCGGCTCGCAGGCGGATATCCCGGGTTTGCCGCCGCTGCCCGGACAACCGGCCCCGGCGCCGGACGATACGGTGCCCAAACAGGCCGAGGCCTCGCCGGGCGCCAAACTGACGGTCACCGATGTCCGGCTCAGCCGTCATCCGGGGTTCGACCGGGTGGAGTACTACGTGGACGGGCGGGGGACCCCGGGTTTCAGCGTGTGGTACACCGGCCGGGCTGTCCAGGACGGCAGCGGCCGCGAACTCGAGGTGGCGGGTGATTCCGTGCTGGAGGTGCGGATCACCGGGTCGGGGTACCCGTTCGATACCGGGGTCGCGCCCTATGCGGGGCCGGACCCGGCCACCGATCCCGCGGTTCCGGGTATCGCGGGGGTCTACCGGACCACGGTTTTCGAGGGGGTCACCCAGTCGTTCGTGGGGGTCTCCGGTGACGAGCCGGGCTTCACCGTGGTCACGCAGACGATGCCGAATCGCCTGGTCATCGACGTCGCGACCGGGTAGCGCGGATCTCGGTTGATCATCAATCGGAGGCTGGCGGGCCGAAATCGGATCCGACCCAGTACGGTTGTCAGCATCGGCGGCTCAGATGTCCGGCGCGCCGGGGCGAAAATACGGGGTTCGTGGGCATCCGAGGGGAGTTGCAGAGCGATGCGACGATTCGAACGAGCCGGTCTCGCCGCCGCGCTGACCGCGCTGGTCGCCGGTGGCTTCCTGGCGGCCTGCTCGAATACCGTGACCGGCACCGCGGAGGTGAACACCTCCGAGCTGCAGCTCTACACCTCGGAGGTCAAATCCTCGTCGGCCGCCGCTTCCTCGTCGCGCGCCGCCGCGGCGGCCGCGGCCGCCACCGCTGTCTGTGACGCTCTCCGGGACAACAACAATCCCGCGGTGGACGCCTTCAACGCCTATATCGACGCCAGCGACAACAAGGCGCCGGATCTCGAACCCAAGAAGCAGGCGGCGGTGACCGCGCTGCGCAATACCGCCGACACGATCGACGGGGAGCTGAATCCCGACGTCCCCAACGATGTGTCCACCCCGATGCGCACCTACCGCGACAATCTGCGCTCGCTGGCGGATCTGCTGGAACGCAACGCCTCTGTCGACGAGGTCAACGGCCAGATCGACACCTTCAACGCGGACAAGGACGCGGCCTTCGACTCCTGCGACGGTTACTGACCGGGCCGAGCCCGCTCATTCGTAGAGTCCTTCCACGCACCACCGGTCGTCCCGGACCAGCAGCAGCAGGCTGTGCGGGCCGGGCAGCTCCACCTGTGCGCGGGCGGCGGGCGCGGTCCCCGGCGACCACCACAGTTCGTCGAGCGGCCAGGGCCCGGCCCAGGCGGTGAGCCGCCAGCTGGACCGGCCCCAGCGCAACCGGGCGGGCGGTGCGCTGAACAGCCCACGGGCGGTGACCCGGACGGGTGTGCCGTCCGCGGCCTCCAGGGTCACCGGCGGGCGGTTGAGCATGATCACCGCGGGCGCCGGTTCGGGGATCCGCCCGGGCCAGGGCGGATCCGGATCGGCCTCGGGGGCGGGTTCGTCACCGAAGGTGACCATGGTGACCCGTTCGGCGGGCCCGCGGCCGCCGCTGAGCACTCCGACCTGCACCGCGTCGCCACCGAGCAGGCCCTGCACCCGGACCAGCGCGCGTAGGGCGCGTTCGTCGCCCGTACCGGTATCGCCCCACAGCCCCAGCTGCAGGGCGGCGGCGGGCACCACCTCCACCGGGACCAGGTGCAGCAGGACGACCGGCGCGGTGGGCCGGCCGGTGGGGCGGGTGAGCCAGCCGTCGAGCTGCCAGCGCACCCGGTCGGCCACTCCGTCGGCGGTCAGCGGTTCGGCGCACCGCCACACCCGGGCCAGCTGTTCGCCGGTTTCGGTCTCGGCGCGGATCTCGAGCCGGGTGCAGGCCGCGGTGGCCGCCGCCAGCGCCGCGGTGAGCCGGGTGGCCAGCAGCCGTCCGGCGAAGGCGGCGGCGTCGACCCGGTCGATCGGCGGATCACAGGGCAACCGGACCTCCAGGTCCGGGGGGAGTCGCCGGGGCGCGGGGGGACGTTCCGGCAACCCGCGCGCGTGCCGATGGGCGAGTATCGCGTCTTTGCCGAACCGGGAGGCGACCTGCGCGGCGGTCAGCGCCGCGAAATCGCCGATCCGGCGCAGTCCGAGCCGGTGCAGCAGGTCCAGCAGGGCGGCCCGCTCCCGCTCCGCGGGGCCGGGTTCGGCGGCCAGTTCACCGATCGGCAGCGGCGCCAGGAAGCGGGCGTCGCCGCCCGGCGGCACGATCGCGCCGTGCCGGGCGGCGATGATCGCGGTCGGCAGTTCGTCGGCGATGCCGATCCGCGCCTCCACTCCGGCGGCGGCCGTCGCGGCCGACAGGCGCCGGGCCGCCGCCTCCGCGGATCCGAGATACCGGATCACGCCCCGCGCGGCGAGTGCGAGCAGTCCGGGGCGCAGTACCTCCACCCCGGAAGCGACCTCGTCGATCGCCGCGGCCACCGGCTCGAACAGCCGGGCGTCGCGGTCCTCGTCGGGGGGTGCGACGAACAGTTCCGGGCAGCGGCCCTGCGCTTCGCGTTTGCGCATCCCGCGCCGCACCCCGGAGTCCCGGGCGGTGGCCGAGCAGGTGACCACCCGGTTCGCGTGCAATACCGCGACCGGCCGGTCCGCCGGGAGCCCGGCTCCGGCCGCCGCCGCGACCGCGGGCCAGTCCGGGCACCACACCACCAGGACACGGCGCGACGAGGACCGATCAGGAGGCAACCGACCGCTCCTGTCCCGCTGTCCCCGGTAGTTCCGGCACACCGGCGGTATCGGCGAGCGCGATCCATTCCACCCGGCCGCCCAGCGGCCGGGCGGCCAGCCGGCCGCGGCTCGGGGCGCCGGCGCCGGTGCGGACCTCGATATCGAGGCTGATCGAACGGATCCGCCCGCTGCCCGCTCCGAGCCCGGTGTAGCCGGCGACCCGGCTTTCCAGCCGCAGGTCCGGGGCGGGCCAGGAGCCCTCGGTGACGAGCAGGGTGGCACCTTTGCCCCGGGCCCGCGCGGCCAGCACCCGGGCCCGGGAGGGCGGTATCGAGGCGCCGCCGAGTCCGAGCACCACCAGTTCCATTCCGTCGAGCAACACCGCGGCCACCTCCGCCGGATCGTGGCCGGCGTCGGCGACCACGGCGAGGCGGTCCAGCCGCGCGCCCATCTCGGCGGCGGCGAGCAGACCGAGCCGGGGCAGGCCCACCGCGGCCGCGTGCCCGCCCGGCCCGGTGACCGCGGCGAGCAGGCCGGCCAGCAGCGCCCCGGCACCGGTGTAGGCCACCACCGTGCCTTTGACCAGGCCCTGGTCGGGAAGTAGGGGAGCGAGGGCGGCGGGTACGGGCAGTATTTCGCGCCGGACCGACGAGGCCGGTGCGACCGGGGCGGCGGCCGGATGGCCCGGCCGGGCCGGAGCCACCGGCGGGCGGGCGCATCCGGCGCCGCCCGCCGCCCGCGCCCGGCGCAGTTCGGCCAGTTCACGCAGTCGTGCGCCGCTGGCCTTCGGTGGTCGTGCCGCCACAGTTATCACCCACTTCCATGCCGGCGCCGGATGGCCGGACCGGCGCACCGAAGTGGTCAGCACCGCCCCAGCTACTTCCATTATCGAACATACATTCGATACCCTAGCCGTGGAAACCCGCCCCCGGAAGCCCATCGGGCCCAACTACGACCGAGTGTCGTGAATGTGGTCGCGTGACGTGCGGTCCCGCTCCGAATCCGGCCAGCTACCACCGAATTCGGCTAGTCTCACAGCCATGATCGAACGCCCCCGTCCCATCGTCGGCCCGGATTATCTGGTGGCCGGCCGATACCGCCTGCAGTCGAAGCTCGGCGGTGGCGGTATGGGAGCGGTATGGCTCGCCAAGGACAGGTTGCTGGACCGCGATGTCGCCATCAAACAGGTGCTGTCCACGGCCGGGCTGGACGAAGCCGAGGCCAGGCGGGTCCGGGACCAGATCGTGCACGAGGGCCGGGTCGCCGCGAAGCTGTCCCACGAACACGCCATCGCGGTCTACGACGTGGTGCTCGAGGCGGGCGAGCCCTGGCTGGTGATCGAGCATCTACCCTCACGCAGTGTGGCCCGGGCGCTCGGCCTGGTGAACACCCTGCCCGTCATCGAGGTCGCCCAGATCGGCGCGCAGGTGGCCGACGCCCTGGCCGCCGCCCATCACGTCGGCATCGTGCATCGCGATATCAAACCGGGCAATATCCTCGTGGCCGATCGCGGCCCGGGTGTCGGGATGGCGAAACTGAGCGACTTCGGTATCTCCCGCAGCGTCAACGAGGCCTCCGACGAGCCGGACGGCATGATCACCGGCACCCCGGCCTATCTCCCGCCCGAGGTGGCCCGCGGCGCCCGGCCGACCGCGGCCAGCGACGTGTTCTCCCTCGGCGCCACCCTGTACACCGCCATCGAAGGCCAGCCGCCGTTCGGGATGGACGACAACACCGACGCCGTCGTGGAGCGGGCCGCCATGGCGCAGATCATTCCGCCTGCCCGCAGCGGGGTGCTCACCCGCGCGCTGCTGCATATGATGGAGCCCGCCCCGCAGCGTCGCCCGACGATGGCGCAGGCGCGCGACGAAATCCTCGCCGCCGCTTTCGGCCCCGGCGCGGCCGACAATATCCTCGGCGCCCCGGTGCGCACCGAGGACGGCACGATTCCGGCCTGGGCGGCCCGCAACTCCGCCGCCGGTCTGCGTAGCCCCCGGTCCGGGCCGCTGCCCCGGCGGGCCCGGCCGCAGCAGCCCGTCGCGACCGCGGTCGCGCCTCCGGCCGGCCGCAAACCGTCCGCACCGCCCAGCCCGACCGTGGCCGTCACCATCGGCCTGCTGATCGGCCTGCTCATCATTGTCGTCATCCTCGTGATGGTGATGTAGCCCGCGAGTTCAGCCGGGTAGCGGCCCACCGCCGCCCGATTCGTCGAGTAGCAGCGCGAGCATCTCCCGGAATTCCGCCAACCGGTCCGGCCCCAGGGCGCGCGCCCAGTCCTGTTCCACGGCGGCCATGCTGTCGCGCAGCACCCCGAACGCCGTCCGGCCGCGATCGGTCAGGCAGACCAGCTTCGCCCGGCGATCGGCCGGATCGGCGACGCGGACGAGATATCCGCCGCGCTCCAGCGTCCCGACCACCTGCGCGGTCGCCTGCCGGGTGACCCCGATCCGCGGCGCCAGTTCGGAGACCCGCTGCCCGCCCGCGAGCAGCGGCGGGAAGAGCTGCAGGGCGTGCCGCGGATGCAGATCGGGCATTCCGGCGGCGGCGAACGCCGCGCCCAGCCGCACGCTGGTGGCGCGGGTCAGCCGGTACAGCAGTACGGACGGCGCGGACGCCACGGCGGGAGACTCGGTCATGGTGACCGATTCTCGCGGAGTCCGGCAGGCGGCCTCACCGGGCGCCCGGGCAGGCTCCTTCCGGATCCGCGTCGTCGGAGTAGGTGACCCGCGGGTAATACGGACCCATCACCGGCTCCGGATTCTCCGGGTCCGCGTTCTGCACCGAATGGGGGAAATCTCCGGCGGGCAGCATATTCCGCATGATCAGCAGCGTCTCGCCGGTATTCGCGGGGAGCCAGGCCGCGCCGCATGCCGGGTCCGGCCGGTGCTCCGGGGCCGAGACCACGATCGTGTACTCGCCGTTCGCGTCGACCGGGAGTTCGTCGTCCACGAGGCAGCCGAGAGTGCCGGTGGACGGGCCGTCACCACTGCATATCGACCAGTACCGCAGCTGGGCCGGATCCATCCGGGCCGAGTCCGGGTAGGTGTCCGGGGTTTCGGGCAACCGGCCGCGAATCACGGCGGTACGGCCGGTGTCCACCAGGGTCGCCAGGTATTTGTTATCCGGATTCGGGAACAGGCCGCCGCCCTCGCGTCCCGCCCACTGGGGCGCGTGCGGCGGCGGAGTGGCCCGCCCGCCGAGCCGGGCGCGACCCTGCGCGAACACCCCGTGGGGATCGAAGGCGCTGGTGCTCGTCCCGCAGTCCGCGAGGTCGTATGATCCGCCGCCGGCGGTCCGGACCGTGGTGCGCGGCAGGCCGGTACCGCCCATGGCGTCTCGTCCGGCGTCCGGCCGGTAGACCCGGTACAGAACCGGGATCACCCCGCCCTCGGGGCGGGCGTAGAGAGTATTGGGTTCGGGGTCCGCGGGCCGTTCACCGGCCACGACCCGCACCGTGTAGGAACGGTTCTCCGCCTGCCGCTCGGCTCCCGCCGGGAACGGGTTCACCGAACCGGGGTCGGGGGTGATCGAGGTATCGGTGAGTACGCCCGTGGCATCACCGAGGCCCGAGTAGGAGACGAACGACATATAGCGCGCGTGCGGGAATTCACCGCGCAGCGTGACGCTCGCCCCGGGCGCGGCGGGGACCAGCGTCATCCAATAGTTCGCGAAGGTGTCCGGGAAGGCGACGTTGAAGGTATCGGCGTTGATGCGCGGGCTCCAGCCGCAGGTGATCTCCGGGGGAGCGGCGGTGGCGGGCGCGGAGGTGTTCAGTGCGGGGAGGGCGGCCGCGCAACCGGCGGCCAGCGCGAGCGTGAGGGCTCTCGCGCCGCGCCGGCGCCGGAGATCTCCGAAAACCATGTCGCCTCGATTCGGTGTGGTGTGGTGGGGCGCCACGATTATAGGCAAGGCCCTTGCTTAATTGGATGCGACACCCTCTGATCAGCGAAAATCTGTATCCCCCCAGGTCGTGCCCGGCAATCCGGGCGCATGTCATCCACCGGTCCGTGACTCATACCGGCCCGACCGGCGGTAAGGTCCGGTTTGTCTGTCTTGTCGACCCACCCGGGAACTCCGCCGGGGGTGGTGATCGTTGGATGGGCAGTTGGATATCGAGTAACAGCTCGAGCCGACGGTCGTGCTCCGGTATGGCCAACGAACTCCGAGAAAGGGATTTGCGGTGCGCGCCACAAGCAATCCGGTATTCAAGAATCTGCCGAAGCAGGAAACCGGCTACGCGAGCTTCGGCTCCGCCGCCGCCGGCGCGGGTCAGCTGGGTTACCAGTACGGCAACCAGCAGTACCCCCCGCAGTATCAGCAGCAGCCCTACCCGCAGGCGCCGACCCGGTCGCTGACCATCGACGACGTGGTCACCAAAACCGGTATCACGCTCGGCGTCCTCGCCCTCTCCGCGCTGGTCACCTACATCCTGACCAGCGCCAACAACGGGCTGGCTCCGCTGTTCGTCATCGGCGGTGGCCTCATCGGCCTGGTTCTCGTCCTGGTCGCCACCTTCGGCAACAAGGCCGACAACCCGGCTCTCGTCCTCTCCTACGCGGTCGCCGAAGGTGTCTTCGTCGGCGCCCTGTCGTTCATGTTCACCGATATCAGCTTCGGTGGCGCGGGCGGCGCGGGCATGATCGGCCAGGCCGTCCTCGGCACCTTCGGTGTGTTCGCGGGCATGCTGGTCGTCTACAAGACCGGCGCCATCCGGGTCACCCCGCGGTTCACCCGAATGCTCATCGGCGCCATGATCGGCATCCTGGTCCTGGTCGTGGGCAACCTGATCGCGAGCTTCTTCACCGACGGCGGCTTCGGCCTGCGCGACGGCGGCCCGATCGCGATCATCTTCAGCCTGGTGGTCATCGCCATCGCCGCGTTCAGCTTCCTGCTGGACTTCGACGCCGCCGATCAGCTCATCCGCGCCCAGGCCCCGCCGAAGGCGGCCTGGGGTGTGGCGCTGGGCCTCACGGTCACCCTGGTCTGGCTCTACGTCGAGATCCTGCGCCTGCTCAGCTACTTCCAGAGCGACTAGTGGCAGCCGCGACAATCCGAAAGACGGTCCCCGCTCCGGCGGGGGCCGTCTTCGTATTTCCGGCACTGTTCGCCGGACCGCGAAAACCGGTTGTCCGCGGCGGGCGTAACGCACAGGGTGTACGCCATGGATCTGGACTGGAATGCCGAAATACGAGGCCAGCTGGAAATGCATTGGTCGAGACAGCTCCGCACCCGGCTCGATGGGCTCACCGACGAGGAGTACTTCTGGGAGCCGGTGCCAGATATGTGGACGATTCGTCCCGCGGACGGTCGATTCAGCTGTGACTTCGCGATACCGCCGCCCGACCCCGCCCCGGTGACCACTATCGCGTGGCGGCTCGGCCATGTGATCGTCCTGCTGGAGGCGGGCCTGGAACGGTTCGGCCATCCACCCGTCGATTTCGCCTCGTTCCGCTACGCCGGAACAGCGGCCGCGGCGCTGGAGCAACTCGACACCGCCTACCGTGCGTGGATCGACGGCGTCGCCGGTCTGGGTACCACCGGGCTGGCCGAACCGGCGGGACCGCCCGGCGGCATGCTCGCCGACTGGTCCACCGCGGGAATCGTGCTGCACACGCACCGGGAACTACTGCACCACGGTGCGGAGATCGCATTGCTGCGCGACCTCTATCGAGCCGGTCTCCGTTCCTCCGGATAACTCGTCGTATCGGGGGACGGCATTGCCCGCCGAATCTCACTCTCCAGGGTGAGGACGCTTCCGGATACCGGCCCCGATCATGCTGGGTATGGGCCGACGCACTGTTGTTCACGCACCGGGGACACGGTTCCGGGGGAGGTGGTGGGCGGTGGTCGCCGTATGCGCGGTATCGCTGACGGCCTGCGCGGCCGTCGCCTCGCCGCCGGGCACCGAACGGTTGCAGACCCTGCTGACGCAGCTCCGATCCGATACCGCGGTGTGGGCGATAGCGGAGGTGGTGAACGAGGACGGTGTGTGGCGCGGGGGCAGTGGTGTCGCCGAGCTCGGTGCATCGCTGCCGGTGCCGGTCGATGGGCATTTCCGTATCGGCAGTATCACCAAGACGTTCGTCTCCGTTGTCGTGCTGCAGCTCGTCTCCGAGGCAAGGATCGGTCTGGACGATCCGGTGGAGCGCTGGTTGCCCGGGGTCGTGCCGGGCGCTCCACTCATCACCGTCCGGCAGTTGCTCGCCAACACCAGCGGGCTGTACGACTATGTGGAGACGCTGCCGTTCCCGCCCCGTCCGGGGTTCTTCGAGAACCGGTGGCGGACCTGGTCACCCGGCGAATTGCTAGGGCGCGCGTTCACTCATCCGCCGGATTTCCCGCCGGGTTCGGCCTATGGATACTCGAACACCGGCTACGCGCTGCTGGGAATGCTCATCGAACGCATCACCGCCCGCGCCTACGCGACCGAGATCTACGACCGGATCATCCGGCCGCTGTCCCTGCCGGGCACTTCCGTGCCGGGTCCGGCGGTCTCGATTCCGGAACCCCACCCGCGCGGGTATGTGCCCGCGGCACAGGGCCTCGCCGATTTCACCGAGATGAACCCGACGGTATTCGGTGCCGGCGGCGAAATGATCTCGACCACCGCGGACCTCAACCGCTTCTTCGACGCCCTACTCGGCGGCCGGATGGTCCCCGCTCGGCTCCTCGACGACATGCGGACTCCGGGCGTCGAGGGCTCCACCTACGGACTCGGTCTCCGGATGCGCACCACATCGTGCGGGATACGCGTATTCGGCAACGACGGTGACGCTCTGGCCTCCGCTGCCTGGTCTTTCAGCAGCGAGGACCTGGACCGGCAGACCACGATCGCGCTGGGTCCCGCTTTCACCGGTGATCCCGATGAGGCCGTGGACGCCTTCCTCGACCACACCTTCTGCGGCATGTGATCAGATGGGCGACCGGCCCGCCTCCGGCGCACTACGGTTCGTGCGCCGGAGGCGACGTTTCAGTTCCCGGAGCCGACGATGGCGGTGACGCGGATCTCCACGCGCATGGCGGCGAGGCCGAGGACCGTGACGCCGGTTTCGGTCCAGATCGGTGCGCGACCGCCCAGGCGCCGGCGGAACTGCTCGGCCATGACCCGGTTGTGGTCGTCGCCGATGGCGTCGTCGCCCGGTGCGACCTTGTGATACGAGTTGACGTGGATGACGTCCTTCCAGGTCGCGCCGACCGTGGCCAGTGTGCGCTCCACATTGTCGAAAGCCCGGATGATCTCGTCCTCCAGGGCGTCGGGGATGGCCAGATCGTCATCCACCCCGGCCTGGCCGGAGGTTTCGACCCGGTCGCCGACGCGAACGGCCCCGCTGTACCCGTATGCCTCGTGCAGTTTCTCGCCGTAGCCCGGAACGACGCCGAAGGTGACGGTGCTCATGATGTTCCCATTCCTGTCCTGGGGGCGTTCCCCGTTGCATGACTTCACATGTGAACTCATGGCGGTCCGATATTATTTCAAGCGAAAAGTAATAACGGGCTTCGCCGGAGAGCGGGAACAGGCATGAGCAGCACGGAAAGGCGGACGGGCCACGTCGGCGAGCAAGTGGACCACGAGGAACTCCGCTGGCTCGACGAGCAGGAGAAGGCGGCGTGGACCGGGCTGATCTCGCTGATCCTGCTGCTGCCCGGCAAGCTGGAGTCGCCGCTGCGGCAGGAACACGGTCTCACCCTGTTCGAGTACCTCGTGCTCAGTCATCTCTCCGAAGCCCCGCGGCGCACGCTCCGGATGGGCCAACTGGCCTTCCTTGCCAGCGGATCGCTGTCCCGCCTGTCCAATGTGGTCAAACGCTGTGAACAACGCGGCTGGATCGTGCGCACCCCCGACCCGGCCGACGGCCGCTACACCCTCGCCGAACTCACCGACACCGGCTTCGACCTCGTGCACCAGGCGGCGCCCACGCACCTGCAGGCCGTCCGCCGCCTCGTCCTCGACCCGCTCAACATCACCGACCAGAAGGCGCTCGCCCGCATCGCCGACAAACTCCACATCGTCCCCGACGACTTCGGCTGACGGCCGCCCCCGCTCCGATCGGGTCATCACCATGCCTCGATCAGTTGTATTTCGCCGCCGAAATCGGCAAAGAATCTAACTGAAGTGCCACTTCAGTTGGATTGTGCGCCTCGAAATGTTCCCGAACAGCCCAACCGGTGTGATTGTTCCGGCGCAACTGGTCCGACCCGGGGTGGGCCCGCCGGGCACCGGATGGCGGCATTGCGGGTTCGGCGCGATGTGCTGGGCCCGTGCCGACGCCCATTCTCGTCGGTGCCGGGCGTGCGGTACCTCACCATTCTGGGGAGTAGCGGCCGGTCTGTGACATGCTGGGTGATGGGCACGGGTTGTTGATGTGATCGCTCGGCTCGCAACAGGAAGTTAAAGAAAAGTATGTCGCAAGGCAGTGTGAAGTGGTTCAACGGCGAAAAGGGCTTCGGGTTCATCGCGCAAGACGGTGGCGGTCCTGATGTTTTCGTCCACTACTCCGCGATTTCCGGCTCCGGCTTCAAATCCCTCGACGAGGGGCAGCGCGTAGAGTTCGAGATCGAGCAGGGCCAGAAGGGCCCGCAGGCTCAGAGCGTCCGCGCCATCTAGGAGTCGGTCGATACGGAAACCCGCGCTACGGCGCGGGTTTCTTGCTTTCCGGGCGCAGTGCGGACGGCCGGTCCATGTTCGTTACGCGGTAGCGGGGAGCCCGGCCCGCTCGCACAGATCCTCGACCTCCCCGTGCATCCCCGACGGCGGCTTGTCTCGCAGCGAATGCAGCATCTGCCGGGCGTAGCCGTTGTAGCGGATGGTTTCCGGCGCGGTGCGCGCGGATTTGTCCAGTAGCGCCAGCGCGGCGACCGACTCCTCGCGCTGGAAATGAGCGCGGGCAACTTCGATGAAATGGCGGCTCCGGCGCGGGACAGAGGCGATTGTGTCGGCGTCGAACGAGTGCGCGGATCGCACCGCTTCCCCCGACCTGCGCAGCTCCACGCCCAGGGTGGTCGCGTGCGCGGCCATCACGGGCATGGAGAAGGACGTCTGCACGTGCCGATAGTGCGAACCGAGGGCTCGCGCCATTTCGTCGGCTTTCTCCCAGTGCGCCCAGGCATCGCCGTATCGCCCACGCCGAGCGTGGACATACGCGACTTCCGCGTACAGCGCACCGTAGATACCACGCCAATCGTCCGGTGTTCCTTCTCGGTCGAGGTAGGGCGTCAACTGCTCCGCAGCGGTCAGCGCCAGCGCGACCGCCTCCTCCCAGCGGCCCGAGTCCCGCAAGGCCTGGGTCATCGCCCACGCGCCACATGCGATCACATACGGATCGTCGGAGGCATATCCCTCGGATAGGGCGCGGTCGGCCACCATCCAAACCAGTTCCGCGGCAGGTTGATACGCCACGTAGAAATCGGCCAGTTGGTAGACCCCCGCCAGAACCCGCCGCGCCTGCCTGTGATGTTCCCCTCCTACTCGCGCGGCACCCTGGGCGTCCTTGATCAAGCCGGGTAGCAACGTACCGAGTTGAGTGCGGTGGTCCGGACTGGAATGGCGCACGACCCATGCCTGACGAAGTCGCTCTTCGAGGTGATCGACGTTCGCGGGGCAGGCGGGAGGGGAGAGACGATAGTCGGTCAGCGCGGCTTGGACGGCGGTCAGAGCCGCATGCTGCTCCCCGGCGAAAACCGACACCGAAACCGCGTGACCGTTTCCGGTGAGTTCGGCGAGGTCCTTCAATTCCAGGGCTCGGGCGATCCGGAGCAACATCGGTAGCCGGGGAGGATGCAGCCGGCCGTTCTCGACGGCTTTCAACCATTCAGGCGATCGTCCGAGTAGCCCGGCCAGCACCGGCCGAGACATACCTGCCCGCTCACGCAACCTCTTGATCCGGGCACCGATTGTCGCGTCTTCAGCGGAATTGATCGCCACCGCAGCCCCTTTCGCTGGTGATCCCGGTCATTCCAGCGTAGCGGCAAGGGTACGAACTGTACCTCTCGAGCAGTTGACGGATTCCTACCTTTGGCTCATCGCCCAACCGATGAGAACTTTCCGGAGCCGGGCGAACCGATGTCACTGCGACTACGAGACGAGGTGTCACCATGCGCCGGGAAATGCCCGACCCGCCTGTTCGTGCCCCATATGCTTTCGCCACGGCCGCCGGACTCCGGCTCCGGCAGGGCGTACAGGCCCGCCGGTTGATGGATGTCCATGCGGGGCATCGTTGCCCGCGGTTCGAGACGGCTCTTGATCACGCGGCAGCGGGGCAGCCGTGACCGATGGGAGGCGGGCGATCGCGTTCTGCCGGGTGGGGTGCGACAGCTCGGAAATCGAGCGGCTTTCCCGGGCGCACGGGCTTCGGGTTGTTCATACGGTCTACGCGGATACCGGGCCGGAGCTTTCGGCGAGGATCGCCGTGCAGCATGCGCTGGATCATGGTGTGGAAGTGGTTGTGGCACCACACGTGAGCGACCGGGAGGCCCGCGAGACTCTCGGATGGAGGGTGGCCACCTGTCTCGTCGACCTGCTGACCTCCACCGGACCGATCGAAGGGTGGCATACCCCCGGGCGATTGCCGCTGGAACTGGACCCGGACATCACACGCGGTGCCCGGGAATGACGCGAAACGGCCCTCGGATCGCGGAAAGGACTTCCGTGATCCGAGGGCCGCGATCGCTATCGCCGAGGGGGCTCGGCGTCGGCCTCGTCGCTGGGCGGACCGGTCACTCCGCGTCGCACGCCGGACTGCTCAGATCAGCTCAAGCGTTCGATGATCATCGCCATGCCCTGGCCGCCGCCGACGCACATGGTCTCCAGGCCGAACTGCTTGTCGCGGGTCTGGAGGTTGTTGATGAGGGTGGCGGTGATGCGGGCGCCGGTCATACCGAACGGGTGGCCCAGCGCGATGGCGCCGCCGGAGACGTTCAGCCGGTCCTCGTCCATGCCCAGTTCCCGGGCCGAGCCCAGGACCTGGACCGCGAAGGCCTCGTTGATCTCATAGAGGTCGATATCGCCGATGGTCTTACCGGCCAGCTTCAGCGCCCGGCGGACCGCTTCGATCGGGCCCAGGCCCATGATCTCGGGGGACAGGCCGGAGACGCCGGTGGAGACGATGCGGGCCAGCGGGGTCAGGCCGAGTTCCTTGGCCTTGGTATCGCTCATGACCACCAGGGCGGCGGCGCCGTCGTTGAGCGGGCAGGCGTTACCGGCGGTCACCGTGCCGTCGGGACGGAAGACGGGCTTGAGCTGGGAGATCTTCTCGTAGGTGGTGCCGGCGCGGGGGCCGTCGTCGGTGGAGACGACGGTGCCGTCGGGCAGGGTCACCGGGGTGATCTCACGTTCGAAGAAGCCGGCCTTGATGGCCTCCTCGGCACGGTTCTGCGACCGCACGCCCCAGTGGTCCTGGTCTTCACGGGAGATACCGGTGAACGAGGCGACGTTCTCCGCGGTCTGGCCCATGGCGATGTAGACGTCGGGGATGTTGTCGTCGGTGCGGGGGTCCTTCCAGGCGACTCCGCCCTGCGCGGAGGTCGCGGTGCGCTCTTCGGCGGTGCCGAACAGCGGGTTGTGGGTGTCGGGCCAGCCGTCGGCGGTGCCCTTCGGGAACCGGGAGACGGTTTCGACACCGGCGGAGATGAACGCGTGACCCTCGCCGGCCTTGATCGCGTGGAACGCCATGCGGGTGGTCTGTAGCGAGGAGGAGCAGTACCGGTTGACCGTGGTGCCGGGCAGATAGTCGTAGCCGAGCTGGGTGGCGACGACCTTGGCCATGTTGAACCCGGCCTCACCGGCGGGCTGGCCGCAGCCGAGCATCAGATCGTCGATATCGGCGGGCTGCAGCGCGGGGACCTTGTCCAGCGCGGCGCGGACCATCTGGGTGGCGAGGTCGTCGGGCCGCATGCTCACAAGGGATCCCTTGTTGGCCCGGCCGATGGGGGAACGAGCAACGGAAACGATGACGGCCTCAGGCATGAGGACTCCTTTGTCGAGGAGCAGCGCCCGCGCCGAAACGGCCGGATCGTGCGCTACTCACGGGTACGATCCTCTCGAATCTACGTCCCGGTGGGCTGCGGGGAAATATCCGCGGTGGCCATATCCCGTTCATCGAGCGCATTCATCAGTTCCGGCAGCAGATGGGTGGCGGCCAGCGCGTACCCGGCGGCGGACGGATGGAAACCGTCGGCGGAGAACAGCTGTTCCGGGGCGGCCCGGAAATCCTTGCCCAGCAGGGTGCCCATCGCCACGGTGCGGCCACCGGCCGCGCGGGTGGCGGCGGCCTGCGCGCGGGCGAGCCGGACGCTCCACCGGTGCACGACGGTGCGCAGGGGTTCGGGGATGGCGGTGACGCTGCCCAGATCGGGACAGGTGCCCACCACGACGACGCTGCCCGCTCCGTGCAGGCGGCTGACCGCCGCGCCCAGCCGTTGTGCGGACCGGCCGATGGAATGTTTCTTGGTGACATCGTTGGCGCCGATGAGGATCACCGCCGCGTCCGGCGGCGGGCCGGCCACGAACATCGCGTCCACCTGTCCCGCGAGCCCCTTGGAGGTGGCGCCGGAGATGGCCTTGGTGCTCAACCGGATCCGGCGGCCGGTGGTGTCGGCGAGCCCGTGCGCGATCCGGACGCCCAGCACCTCGGCGGAAGTCCGGCAGCCGAGACCGGCCGCGGTGGAGTCGCCGAAGATCATCAGATGCAGGTCGGCGTGCTTACCGTTGCGCCAGGGCTCGTAACCGTGCGGTGCGTAGATACCGTCGGCTTCCGGCGGTTTGGAGGTATCGCGCCCGATCATGCCGCGCGCGGTCCCCGCCTGGGTGGTGAGCAGCCGGTAGGTGGCCCAGGATGCGGTGCCCGCACCTGATCCGAACAGCGTCGCCGCGGCGCCGGCCACTACGGCCGTGCGCCATCCGATCCGTGTCTCGCCCATGTGCAGCGATTTTATTGACGACCGCGTCGTCGCGCGAGGCACGCGGTGGATACTCCGGTCGCATCCGGCCGGGGTGGTCGCCGCGCATCGTCGAGCCCGGCGTATCGCCGGTGTCGGCCGGGCGACTACGCGGGGACGACGAAGCTGCCGTATGCCGGGACGCTCGCGTGGTTCGTGGTGACGGTGACGTCCACCCGGCCCGGCCCGGTGTCCTGGAACAGGGAGTACTGGATGCTGCCGTAGATACCGGTCACCACGTTGTTCACGTAGCTGCCGGTGGCGCCGGTGTCGAGATTGCGCCACGACACCGTGGTCAGTACCTCGCACAGCGGTGCGAAGGGATGGACTCCCGGACCGATTCCGGCCACCGGATCGGCCCGGACGTTGAGGATCGCGCGGCCGGGCCACTCCGGTCCGGTATCGGCCCAGGTGCGGATGCTGGTTCCGCACAGTCCGCCGTAGGCGAGTGTGGGCACGGTCGGCAGCGACACGGTGGCGGCACCGGCCGGTGCTCCCGGCGCGGCGATCAGCGCGAACGCCGAGCCGGCCAGAATCGCGGTGGTGCGCGCGAATTTCGGCAGCCTCATAGCTCCGGAATCCTAGAGGTTCGGGCGTGCGCCCGCCGGATTTGCGTAGTGTCGGCGGCCACACCGGGCCAGGCCCGCGGGACCACGCCGAGGTCTCCGGCAACGCCTCTGCAACGATGGGGGTATGCGCATCGCGGATCATGTCGTGGACCTCATCGGCAACACCCCGCTGGTCCGGTTGAACTCGGTCGCACCCGCGGGGTCGGGGCTGGTGGCGGCCAAGATCGAATACTTGAACCCGGGTGGCAGCTCCAAGGACCGGATCGCGGTGAAGATGATCGAGGCCGCCGAGAAGTCGGGTGAGCTGCGGCCGGGTGGGACCATCGTCGAACCCACCTCCGGCAATACCGGCGTCGGCCTGGCGCTGGTCGCGCAGCAGCGCGGCTACCACTGCGTCTTCGTCTGCCCGGACAAGGTCAGCGAGGACAAGCGCAATGTGCTGCGCGCCTACGGCGCCGAAGTGGTGGTGTGCCCGACCGCGGTGCCTCCGGACCACCCCGACAGCTACTACAGCGTTTCCGACCGGCTGGTGCACGAGATCGACGGCGCCTGGAAACCGGACCAGTATTCCAATCCCGGCGGCCCGGACAGCCACTACGAGACCACCGGTCCCGAGATCTGGCGCGATACCGAGGGCACGGTGACCCATTTCGTCGCCGGTGTCGGCACCGGCGGCACCATCACCGGCGTCGGCCGCTATCTCAAGGAGGTGTCGGGCGGGAAGGTGAAGGTGGTCGGCGCGGATCCCGAGGGGTCGGTGTATTCCGGCGGGACCGGGCGGCCGTACCTGGTGGAGGGTGTCGGCGAGGATTTCTGGCCCAGCGCCTACGACCCCGCGATCCCCGACGAGATCATCGCCGTCTCCGACGCGGACTCCTTCGATATGACCCGCCGCCTGGCTCGCGAGGAAGGTCTGCTGGTCGGCGGTTCGTGCGGAATGGCCGTGGTGGCCGCCCTCGAGGTGGCGCGGCGTGATCCGGAGGCCGTGGTGGTGGTACTGCTGCCCGACGGCGGCCGCGGGTACATGTCGAAGATCTTCAACGATCAGTGGATGAGCTCCTACGGCTTCCTGCGCACCCCGCTGGACGGGTCCACCGCCGAGACGCTGGTCGGCGATGTGCTGCGCGGTAAGTCGGGGGAGCTGCCCGATCTGGTGCACACCCACCCGTCCGAGACCCTGCGCGACGCCATCGAGATCCTGCGCGAGTACGGGGTCTCGCAGATGCCGGTGGTCGGCGCGGAACCGCCGGTGATGGCCGGTGAGGTCGCGGGCAGCGTGTCCGAACGGGATCTGCTTTCGGCGGTGTTCTCCGGGAAGGCGCATCTCACCGATTCGGTGGCCCAGCATATGAGCCCGTCGTTCCCGCTGATCGGCTCCGGTGAGCCGATCTCGGCCGCCACCAAGGCGCTGTCGGATACCGACGCGCTCATGGTCGTCGAGGACGGTAAACCGGTCGGCGTCATCACCCGCCACGATCTGCTGGGCTTTCTCAGCACCGGCCGAATCGCTCGATAGCAAATATTTCGCAATCTCAGGTTCGGCCAGTTCTCCCAGGGTATAACGAGCTGTATGCCGTTCGTGGCAAACGCCACGTTCGTTCGGAGAACGAAGGGAAGGGCTTGTGCGAACCTCGAGTTTGGCAATCGATTTCCAGCAGGGATTCTCTGACGCGTGGAGTTCGATCGCGACATTCGTCCCCAAGCTGCTCGGCTTCCTGGTCATCCTGTTCATCGGCTGGGTCATCGCCAAAGTTGTCGAGAAGATCGTCGACAAGGTCCTCGAACGGGTGGGTTTCGACCGGCTCGTCGAGCGGGGCGGAATCCAGCGGATGCTGTCGCGCAGCAAATACGACGCCTCCGATCTGCTCGGCCGGCTGGCGTTCTACGCGATTCTGCTGATCGCGCTGCAGATGGGCTTCGGGGTCTTCGGCCCCAACCCGGTGAGCAACCTGATCAACGGGATAGTGGCCTGGCTCCCGCGTCTGGCGGTCGCCATCCTGATCGTGGTGATCGCGGGAGCGATCGCGCACGCGGTCGTCGATCTGACGCGCAACGCGCTGGGTGGGCTCAGTTACGGCCCGATGCTCTCCCGTATCGCGTCGGTGTTCATCTGGGGTATCGGCATCATCGCCGCGCTGAATCAGATCGGGGTGGCCACCGCGGTCACCACGCCGGTGCTGATCGCCGTGCTCGCCACCATCGGCGGGATCCTGGTGGTCGGAGTCGGTGGCGGTCTGGTGCGGCCGATGCAGCAGCGCTGGGAGTCCTGGCTCACCGGTCTGGAGGAGGAGATGCCCGCGGTACGTGGGCACGCGGAGGCCTATCAGCGCGGTCGTGAGGACGCGTCCCGGCAGCGGATGCCGCAGCAGGCGCGAGGTCAGGCGACCGGCGGGGGTGCGGCGGAATGGGATCAGCCGCAACCGGCTCAGGGCGGCTTCCGAAATGAACCCGACGAGTTCGGGCGGCAGATGCCGGGCAGTGACTACCGCCAGCAGTACGGCAACCCGTACGGAGGCAATCCGTACGGTGGTGAACCGCCCTACGGCGGCGAACCGCGTCACCTCGGGTAACAGCGCGTCCTTTCCGCCTTGGGCCGGCCCGGCCCACGGCGGAAAGCCGTATTACGGGGCCTTGAACCCGGCCTGCATGCAGGCCCCGGCCAAACGCAGATGCAGCCAGTCCGCGGTGGCCCAATCCGGGGGCGTGGTGACCGGTGTCGTCATATCGTCCATCAGTCCCCGGATGTACCCGGCCAGCAGGACGGTCTGCGATACCTGCTCACCCGTGCCGACGCCCAGATCGAGGATGTCGCGCACCGCGGCCGCGTGCTGATCCAGTTCTGCGGTCAGGCCGGGAAGGCCGGTGGACGCGGCCAGCGCCGGGGCCCCGTGGGTCCGGTGCATGCCCTCCAGGAAACGGCGAGCGGAAGCTTCGAACAAACGGGGACCCGGGACGAACATGACACAATGGTAACAATGTGGGCCGGTATATCGTCTTGTGATATATCGCGCAGCCCCCGGGTGATATTCGCGGCGAAAGCGGGGTAAAGGCGGTCTCAGGCCCGTCGCCGGACCGGTTCGGCGCCGGTCACCAGATCCGTCCATTCGTCCGCCAGCAGCGCCAGCCGGTACCAGGCTGCGTGCACCCGGTCGTCGGAAACGCATTCGGAATTGTGCAGCAGATGGTTGGCGTGCACATGGGCGGCGGCCATTCGGTCGATGGTCATCCCCAGCGAATCACCGCGTAACCGGCGACCACGCTGTCCGGCCGTTTCGGCGCTCACCCAGCGGTCGATCAGCGCCACCACCTCGGCCCGCCGGCAGTCGATACCGGCGGTCGCCAGCGGATCGCCGTGCCGGCGCCGATGCAGCTCGGCGAGGGCCTGTGCCCAGACCAGCAGCGGCTGGCCCGACCGCGGGTCGCCCGGGTAGGTGAAGGCGGCCACCAGTTCGCGCTGATCGGGTAATCGGCAGACGCGCTCGCGAGAATTGCGCACGGCTTTCACCTCGACGGTTTTCGCCGTGATGGGTGATCGGCCGATGCCCGGCCCGGGCGATTGCGAACTCATTACGCACCTCCGTGTGGAAACACCCGGACGTTTCCCGACCCGTCTCGGGTGCGCTTATCAGAGTGCGCCGCCGGATCGGCCGGTGGGTGACACCGAGATGGCTCGAGGATGACGGTTGGTAACAATGTCCTCCGCCGTCGCGAGCGCGGCTGTGAGTTGTGCTGCCGACCTGGGGGGAACCAGGTGTGAATATCGCCGGAATACAGAGTGGAAATCGCCCGGTCAGCGGAATGCCGCGGTATCGGTGAGCGCCTTACCGAGCACCAGTTGATGTACCTCGGCGGTCCCCTCGTAGGTGAGTACCGATTCGAGGTTGTTCGCGTGCCTGAGCACCGGATAATCCAGCGTGATCCCATTGGCTCCGAGAATGGTGCGGCATTCCCGGGCGATGGCGAGCGCCTCCCGGGAGCTGTTCAGCTTTCCGGCGCTGACCTGCTCGGAGGTGAGCGCACCGCGATCCTTCAACCGGCCCAGATGCAGCGCCAGCAGCTGACCCTTACCCCATTCCAGCGCCATATCCGCCAATTTCGCCTGCGTCAGTTGGTACGCGGCCAGGGATTTGTCGAAAACCTCACGCGTTCGTGAATATTCGATTGTCGCGCGCAGGCAGTCGCGGGCCGCGCCGAGTGCGCCGAAGATGATCCCGAACCGCGCTTCCCCCAGACACGACAGCGGCGCGGAGAGCCCGGTGGCGCCGGGCAGAACGGCGTCGGCGGGTAACCGGACCTCGTCCAGATCCAGTTCGGCGGTGATGGAGGCGCGCAGCGACAGCTTCCCCTTCATTTCCCGGGCCGTGAACCCGGGTGTACCCGCCGGGACCAGGAAGCCGTGGACCCGGTTCCGCCCGTCGACCTCGACCTGCGCCCACACCACCGCGATATCGGCCACCGAACCGTTGGTGATCCACATCTTCGACCCGTTGAGCACCCAGTCGCCGCCGTCGCGCCGGGCCCGGGTGCGCATACCGCCGGGATTGGAGCCGAAATCCGGTTCGGTGAGCCCGAAGCAGCCCAGCAGGCTCCCCGCGGCCATGTCCGGCAGCCACTGTTGTTTCTGCTCCTCGGAACCGAAGGAGTGGATGGCCGTCATCGCCAGCGATCCCTGGACCGACACCAACGACCGCAGACCGGAATCGGCCGCCTCCAGTTCCGCGCAGGCCAGCCCGTAGGCGGTCGCGGGCAGCCCCGGGCAGCCGTATCCCTCGAGATGCATGCCCAGTACGCCCATCTTCCCGAGTTCCGGCGCGATCTCACGGACCGGGAAGACACCCGCCTCGAACCACTCCGCGATATGGGGTCGCACCCGCCGTTCGGTGAAGGCGGCCACGGTATCGCGGATCTCCCTTTCCTCGGCGGTGAGCAGGGAATCGGTCGCGAAGAGTTCGGCCAGGGTGAGCATGGGCCCAGGGTAATCCCGACCCCATGAGCACGGGCCGTCCTCGCCGCGGTGCGAGTTCCGCCACGCCGACCCCACCGGCGTGTGAGGGCGCGGGGACCGACCTCTAGGGTGGGGCTATGAGCGAGCTGGGCTTCACCACCAGGGCTGTGCACGCCGGATACGAACCCGATCCGCGAACCGGCGCGGTCAATGTGCCCGTGTACGCCAGTTCCACTTTCGCCCAGGACGGAGTGGGCGGCCTGCGGGACGGTTACGAGTACGCCCGTACCGGCAATCCGACCCGGACCGTACTCGAGGCCAACCTCGCGGCCCTGGAATCCGGCCGCCACGGCCGGGCTTTCGCCTCCGGGATGGCAGCCACCGACTGCGCGCTGCGGGCCATGCTGCGGCCCGGCGACCATATCGTCATTCCCGACGACGCCTACGGCGGCACCTTCCGGCTGATCGACAAGGTGTTCACCGAATGGGGGATCGAACACTCCCCGGCCGCGGTCACCGATGTCGATGCCATGCGCGCCGCGATCCGGCCCAACACCAAGCTGATCTGGGTGGAATCGCCGACCAATCCGCTGCTCAATATCGGGGATATCCCGGCGCTGGCCGATATCGCCCACACCTCGGGCGCGAAACTGGTCGTCGACAACACCTTCGCCACCCCCTACCTGCAGCAGCCGCTGCTGCTCGGCGCCGATGTGGTGCTGCATTCGACCACCAAGTACCTGGGCGGCCACTCCGATGTGATCGGCGGCGCGCTGATCACCGACGATGCCGAGCTCGATGCCGCCTTCGCGTTCCTGCAGAACGGCGCCGGCGCGGTTCCGGGCCCCTTCGACGCGTTCCTCACCCTGCGCGGGACCAAAACGCTGTCGCTGCGGATGGACCGGCACTGCGACAACGCCGAGACCCTGGCCGAATTCCTCACCCGGAACCCGGCGATCTCGCAGGTCATCTACCCCGGGCTGCCCGAGCATCCCGGCCACGCGGTCGCCGATAAGCAGATGCGGCGTTTCGGCGGGATGATCTCGGTGCGGCTGGCCGGCGGTATCGAGGCCGCCCGCGACCTCTGCTCCCGGACGAAGGTGTTCACCCTCGCCGAATCGCTGGGCGGGGTGGAATCGCTGATCGAGCATCCGGCGGCCATGACGCACGCCTCCACCGAGGGTTCCGACCTCGAGGTGCCCGCCGATCTGGTAAGGCTATCGGTGGGTATCGAGGACATCGCCGATCTGCTGGCGGATCTCGAACAGGCTCTGAACTGACCGGACCCGGACCGCTCGGCGGTCCGGAGACCAGGAGATAAGCACAGGACATGAACAAGCGGCCGCATCCGGGACATCGGATGCGGCCGCTTGTGTCCGTACCGGCCCGGACCGCGGTCTGTGCGGCGGCCCGGGCACCGGGCTCAGCTGTGGTAGGGCTCCGCGCTGACCAGCGTCACCTTCATGGTGTTGCCGTTGGGCAGCGTGTACTCACGGGTCTCGCCGACCTTGGCGTCGATCAGCGCGCCACCCAGCGGCGAGCTGGGGGAATAGGTCTCGAGGTCGGGGTTGCCCAGGCCTTCCTCGCGGGTCGCGATCAGGAAGGTCTCGGTGTCGTCGGAGTCCCCGTCGTAGTAGACCTTCACGACCGACCCGGGCAGCGCGACACCGGACTTGGTGGGCGCCACACCGACCTTGGCGTTGTTCAGGAGTTCCTGCAGCTGCCGGATGCGGGCTTCCTGCTGGCCCTGCTCTTCCCGAGCCGCGTGGTAGCCGCCGTTCTCCTTGAGGTCGCCTTCTTCGCGACGCTCGTTGATCTCCGCGGCGATGACCGGACGATTGGCGATGAGCGCGTCGAGTTCGCTCTTGAGCCTGTCGTGCGACTCCGGGGTCAGCCAGGTCACTTGGGTCTCAGTCATCTCGATCACTCCCTAGTAGTTGTCCCCGGCAGGCCGGGATTCCCTGATCACTGCGGCACAACCCGCCGTGGGCAGGCATGCATCAGCCGACGGCTATCGCGATCTGCGGGAAACCTCGGAGAACCCCGACAGGTCTGACGCCGGGACACTCACGCCGACCCGGTATCGACCGCGCTGGCCGCCAATGCAGCAAACACGGCTCCGAGCCCCGGAACCGTGTGTCAGGCCATTTTAGCATGAATCACAAAGATGCAGGTCGGACAAGTTTTTACCGGCAAGTCACACAAAGGGTCCCATCCGCCAAGGGTGGGGCCCGCCCGGTTCTGGAGCGACCAGAGGAAGGGAGCGCAGCGACCGACCG
>NZ_JBSFRU010000033.1:0-31485 GCF_053589395.1 Nocardia sp. NPDC003345 | reverse complement strand
CCCGGAACGGGCGCCCCCGGCGAAGAGCGCCCGGGTGATGCTGCCGCGAAATCCGGTGCGCTGCACGTCATCAGTAAATCGGGTACCGAAAAGCCCTACACCACCATCAAACTGCTCAGGCCTCCCGGCGCTTCGGAGGAGCTCCAGCTTTTCCTCGGCCAAGCCGAATCGGCCATGCAGCAGTCGGTGGACGTGCTCGGGTTCGGGCGTTCGGATCCACCGCCGCCCCCCAAGAACGGGCGCACCCCCGACAAGATCCAGCTCGCCGGGCTCCAGGGCTCGGGCGCGGGATTGGACCAGTACAGACAGCAGGTCCTCTCGGCCGGAGCCCGCCAGGACTCCATGGTGGATATGGACGCCCAGGTGGACGGCACCTCGCAGATGGTCGCCGCCGAACAGGCGCAGACCCTGTTCAAGATCCACCACATCAAATCGGAACTGAATGCCGCGCTGGCCTCGGTGGGCGCGGCGAAGCTCAAACCCGCCCAGGAAGCGAAGATCATGGACGCCGTCGCCGACGCGGTGACGCGGGTCCACGACGTGGTGCAGCAGGCCCAGGAGGTGAACACCGGTGCCGCGGGCGGCGGTTCCGGCGGCGGCGGCTCCGCGGGTGGCGGGGGTGGCGGCGCGGGCGCCGGTGCGGCCGGCGCCGCCGGTGGCGGTCTCGGTTCGATGCTGCCGATGCTCGCCATGCTGCCCATGGCCCTGATGCCGATGCTCGGCCAGCTGCCGGAGATGCTCGGCAAGAAGGACGAGGAAAAGGACGACGACGAGGACGACGACGAGGCGCCGCCGAGTCAGCCCGCGCCGGCGGCCGGGCCCGCGCCGTCCGATCCCACCGCCCAGGCACCCCAGGACGGTGCACCGCCCGCCGCGGGCGCACCGGCGCCCAGCCAGAATCCGCAGCCGGGGACCCCGCAGACCGAGATTCCCTACGGCCCGACACCTCCCAGCAAACAAGTGTGATCGACCGTCCCGGTCGACGCTTCCTCGTGCACCGGGACGGGAACACCGGGCCCCGGTCGACCGGACGCGCCGCGGACATCGGGGCGACCCACCACCATCGGGTGGAAGTCGAGTAACCACAGCACTCGGGGCGTCCCGGCCCGGCCGTGCTTCCCGATCCCGGATTCTCCCCGGCTTCCGGTGCCACAGATCCCGATCCCTCGAAACCGGGCTCCTCGCCGTCGATCCGCCGCGGCGAGGAGCCCGGTGCGCGTTATCGCGTTATCACAGGGCTTCCCGGCCCCCGGCAGGCGGTGTGATCACCGGCGGAACCACGCCGGGCGGCGGGCCCGCGGCCGTACTCGGCGCCGATACGCCTCCCGCAGGCGGAGCCGCCGGGGTCCCGGCGGGCGGAACGTCCGCCGCGGCCGGCGGTGCGGAGACGGCACCCGTCCCGCCACCGGACGGCGCGACCCGCTCTTCGACACCGGCCGCCACCGTGGCCGGCACCGCGGTGAATCCGGGATGCTCCAGCACCTGGCAGTGCGCGTAGACCGCGTCACGCAAGACCTGCCGGTCCGGCTCCCGGGCGAGCAACGCCACCAGTTCGTTGCAGCGGCGCTCCCAGACCATCGCGCGCAGCGCGGTCACCTCGTCACCCACCCGGATCGCGCCGATATCGACACGACCCACATCGACCCGCTGGGAGATCATCGCCGCGGCCAGCAGATCGTCGGCATCGCGCAGTTCCTCCCACCAGCTCCGCGGGATCTCGTCGCCCACCTCGACCCGGGCCAGGATCCGGTCCCGGATGGCGCGGGCGCCGACGGTGTCGTAGTGGCCGGGTACGGAACGGAGGAGCTGGGTGTGGGCGTCGGCCGCCAATGCGATACAGCGCGCCCGGACTCCGGCGTCCGGGACCGCGGCGACCGACTCCAGCGAGGGCACCGATCCCGTGATGCCCAGCCGGTCGGCGGTATCGGGAGTGAGCACGCGCAGGTCGACGTCGTACCCGGGCCCCACCAGGCCCTGCATCGCCACCTCGCCGAGCCTGCTCTGCAGGCCGGGATCGATGGGCCCGGAGGACACCAGCGCCGAGAGTGTGGCATTCGCCTTGGCACCCCAGGCGAGCCCGAACTCGACCAGCACCCGCGCGGGATCCGCGACACCTTCCCAGGGCGCGGCGGCGTCGCCGTCGGCCGCGAGCAGCTCGTCCCACAGCCACGGCGTGGAGACCTGGCGCGGGATATACAACCCGGCGGGCAGCCAGCCGCGGCCTTCGTTGGAGGTGATGAACATTCCGGCGCCGCCCGGGCCGCGTAGCACGGCCACCGCCCAGGTCATCCCGACCGGGGATTCGGTCGCGGCGAGAACCGCGCCGAGCAGGGTCTTGGCGATGACGAGGTCGTCGTTCACCGCGTCGCCGACAATGTAATCGGGTTCGGCCTCCCGGTCCTTGGCCGAGGCCACAGCCGAATTGAACGGTGTCTGCGCGGGTACCGGGACGGGCGTGCCGTCCGTGGCCGCCGCGTTCGAGGGCACCGCGCCGGACCGGTCGTCGCCGCCGGGCCCGGAGCCCAGAGGCCCGCCGACCATCCCGGCGCCCGGCGGGACCACCCCCGCGGTGCCGGCGGGACCAGCGGTGGGTGCGCCGGCGCCGGGAGACCCGGCCGCGGAGGCGGCGATCTGCTCTCCCGGCGGCACGGCACCGGGCGCGGTGACCCCGGTATGCGGCGCGGACCCGGGTTGCCCGGGCTGCGACGCACCGCCGGCCGGGGCCCCGCCGGAGGCTCCCCCGTCCGAGCCGGCCGGTGCGACGGGGCCGGTGGGCGGTGCCGTGCCGATCGGGGCACTGCCGTTCGTATTCGGTACCGCCGCGACCGGGGATGGCTCCGAGTTGCCCGGTGCGTTGACCGCGGGTCCGCTGCCGGCCGGGGCCGAGTCGCCGAACGGGCTGCGGCCGCCGGGGTCCTCGCCCGCCCGGCCGACGGCGGAGGCGCCGTCCAGATCGCTGCGTTCGTATTCGTCGGCGGAGTCGCGCAGGTCTCTTGCGGTCTGCTCGTGTTCGCGGGCCAGCGCCTCGCCGGCGCGCAGCCGGGCGCCGTAATACTCTTCGAGCGCGCGTTTCACCGGATCGGCGATCTTGCCATAGGTGGGTTCGAAGTTGGCCAGCCAATCCGAGGGCGGCTGTGCCCACTCCCGCGTTTCCGCCGCCACCTGATCGTGCTGGTCGGCCAGCTGGCGCAGTACCGCGGGTTCGATATCCAACCGGTCCGGCATGCTCGTTCGATCCTTTCCGCCAGCTATTACCCCCATTGTCAATTCTTCCCAATACTGGGGAGTTCGGTACGCGGGTTACGGCCGGGTCAGCGAGTGGGGCCGGCGCTCACCGTCCCCCGCGCCGGTGGCGGCGGGGCCTCGGCCTGCCGTGTGAAAACCGGGTGCGTGAGGATCTGGGCATGCGCGTACACGGCATCACGCAGGGTCTGGCGGTCGCGATGCTCGGCGAGCAACAGGACCAGTTCGTTACAGCGGCGCTGAAAGGTGAGCGCACGCAGCATCGCGAGATCGGAACCCGGTTCCTCGGCGGCGGCACGTAATTCGCCGAGCGCGATCCGGGCGGTATCGGCACGATGCCCGAGCGCGGTGGCGGCGATCAGGTCATCCGCGTCCTGCATCTCCTCCCACCAGCTCGCCGCGAAATCGCGTCCGTCACGCAGGGCGCGCAGGATGCGGAGCCGGATCTCCGGCGCACCCATCGCGTCCACCGCCGCCAGATCCGCCCGCCCGACCCGGAGATGGGCGTCCACCGCCAGTTCCAGGCAACGCAGCGCGACCACGGTGTCCGGTACCGCGGCCGTGCGGTCGAGCAGTCCGGTGGCGGCCGTGAGCCCCAGCCGATCCCGGGTACCGTGCCCCGGGGTGCGCAGGTCCATGGTGTCCGACGGCCCCACCGAACCGGCGAGCCCCACGGCGCCGAGTTGACGCCCCAGCACCGGATCGATCGGCTGCGAGGACGCCAGCGCCGCGAGTTTCGAGCCCGATTTCGTCCCCCAGGCCGCCGCGAATTCCACCAGGATCCGGGCAGGGTCGGCGATACCTTCCCAGCCCGACCCGTCGGCCACCGTCCACAGCCAGGGCAACGAGACCTCGGTCGGCAGATACAACCGCGCGGGCAGCCAGCCGCGCCCCTCGTTGGAGGTGACGAACGCGCTCACCCCGCTCGGGTGGCGCAGCACCGCCACCGCCCAATCCACCCCGACCACCCAGGAATCGGTGGCGGCCCGGATACCGCCGAGCACGGTGCGGGCGAGGACCAGGTCACCGTCGACCCGCTCGCCCACCACGAAGGCCGGTGCCGCCGAGGAGATCATGGCGACCCCGAGCGCCTCCTGCACGGTCGGCGCGCTGTCGGGTCTGTTCGGCCCCGGCGTGCCCTCGGGCAATGAGCCGGGCACCTTACCGACGGTAGCGGTGGGCACCGAGGCCCCGGTTCCGGGTAGCGCGACCTTACCGGTCGCACCCGGAGCACGATGCGCCTCCACGATCCCGGGCGCGGCCTTGGCGACCTGGGTGGTCGATACCGCCGACGCGGCGGCACCGGGCGAAGCGGGCGCACCGGACGCGGAGGCTCCCGGGCCCGCTGTCGTGGTCGCGGCGGTGGAGGTCACCGCACCCGGCGCGGGGAGCGGCGCGCTGCCCGGGAACGACGCGGGAACGACCGGCACCGCCGGTACTCCCCCCGCCGACCCGGAGTCCTGGGCGGCGGTGCGCGCCAGAACCTCCGATATGCCCCCGCGATCGCCACCGTCGGTGCCGGCCGATTCCGCCTTGCGGTCGGCTGCCTCGGCGCCGGCGTTCTCCGTGCCCGAGGACCGATCCGCGGGCCGATCGCCGGAATCACCCGCGAGGCCGTCGCCGGTGGCCGGGCCGTCCGCCCCGCTGTCGCTGTCCGCCACCTCGGTGCCGCCACGCACACCGGCGTCCGGGCGCTGTCCCGGAGCCGGGCCGGACCCGGCGTACCCGGGATCGGACCCCACATGCGCCGGGCCACCGTGCACGGGCACGTTCTCCCCGGCGGGAGGCCCCGCGACCACCGGATTCCCGCCACCGGCCGGACTCTGAGGCCCGACCGGCAGATCCGCGCCGGGCCCCGGCGGCGGCAGCACCGGGCCCGGCATGCCGGGCGGGGGGTGCAGGATATCGCCGATCAGGTCGACCAGGAGCCGTCCGAGCGGCGAATTCGGTGGTACCAGCTCACCGAAACCCGGCCCCCAGCGCGGATGCGCACCGCGGCGTCGCGGATCCCGGTGGCGGTCGTTCCGGCCCCCCGGCCCATAGGAGCGGCGTTGTTTCGACGGCCCGGCGCCGGGGACGGAGCCGCTGCGCCACGGTCCGGGTTGTCCCAGCGCCTCGGCGATATCGTCGAGGCGGGGCAGGCCCTGGGGGCCCATCGACCGCACCGCCGCCGCGACGATATCCCGGACGTCCGCCCGCGCCTCGGTGAGAATCGCCTCGATCGCCCGGCGGTCGGCCGCCGCCTCCTCCGCTTCGTCGCCCTCTCCGTCGTCCTCGGCATTGTCCTCGCGACCGACCTGCTCGATACGGTCCGTGGCGTCGTCCACCACGTCCAGGATCTGGTTGCGGGTCCGGCGCACCACATCACCGAAGGTGCCGAAGGTATCGGCCGCCGCCGACAGCGCGGTCGCGAAGGCGCGCGGGCGGTCCTCCAGCGCGATCATCGCCAGCCGGATCCGCTCCAGCCCCTCCGAACGCCGGACCGCCTCGTCGAAGGCGCGCCGGGCCTGGGCCACATCGGAGAGATTCAGGGCCTGCGCGCCCTCCCGGGCCGCTGTTTCCAGCGCATGCCACGCCGAGGGCGGGATCTGGGGCCAATCGTCCCCGACGATCCGGTCCCAGTGCGGATTCGCTTGCTCAGGCGCCATAGTGGACGGTCAGACACCCGCCGAGGTGACAGTGTTACCGCCGTCGATATCGGTGTTGTCGAGGACTGTCACCGCGAAATCGTTGGCCCGCACGGTGATGCCCGCCTGCCGGCACGCCTCCGCGATCGCGTCGCCGAAGGTATCGACTATCCAATCGAGCCGGCCGGTCGTCACCGCGTCGAGCGGCGAATCACCCTTGTATCCCAGCGCCAGCGAATCCTTGGTCGAGCCGAAACTCCCGGTCATCGCCATCATGGCCACACCGAAATCGCCGCCGATCGCCCGCACGATCTCGGGATCGTCGATATCCACCATCTTGTCGTCTTCCTGTCTGTCGATCGCGGCCGGCGCGCTCAGGCCGGCCGCAGCCCGAATGCCTCGTCTTCCATGGCCTGATATGCCGCTTCGCTGGGCAGGCCGAAGGAATCGATGGTGTAGGAGCGGGCGCCGTTGGCCTCCATCTCGCGCCGCAGCCCGAGCCGGGATTTGGCGTGCGCGAGGCGGGCCAGTTTCAGGATCTCCGCGCTCAACCAGCTGTCACCGTTTTCCCGCGCGTCGTCGGTGATGTGCAAACCCACCACCTCGCCGTCACGATCGCAGGCCACCCCGACCGTGTGGTCGGGATTGAACACCTCGTGCACCTGCTGTGACGCGGCCGGTTTCGGGGCCGGTTCGTCGCCGAAATCGTCGGCGGCGGCGTAGTCGTATTCGTCGTTCATCACTATCTCCCAGAGGTCGCCGGAAACTTACGCGGTCTCGGCCAGGGTTTGCGACAGCACCGCCCACGGTGCGTCGGCGATGGTCATCGCCAGCCGCAGCGGCCATACCCGGGCGCCCAGATACATTTCCGCGGAACCGTCGCCGAGCAGGTCCAGATAATCGGAACTGTCCATATCCGAGTTCATCGATACGGTGGTCACCGGCGGCCGGCCGTCGTCCACGGAGATCACCGAACCACCCCCGCCGGGAATGAAACTCTTACGGCACCGCGGACTGCCGCCGATCGCCACGTCCGGGCTATTGGTCGTCACAGTGACGTCGGGGTTGAGCAGTAGCTGGGTAACCCAGGAACGCGCCGCCAATTCGGGCCGATCACCGTTGATCCCGATCACCAGGGAACCCGCCAGATCCACCACCAGCAACTGCTCGCCGGTGGTGATACCGACGATCACCAGCCGGTGGGCGCCCCCGGTCGGCGCGGGCAGATCATCCGCGGCCACGGTGGTGGAATCCGCGCCGATACCGCCGTTGGCGGCCGGATACTTGGTGACGATACCGGTGGACACATCCACCGCGAAGGCGACGGCGGCCGCGGCCGAGCCGGCCCCGAGTCCGGCCAGCCGCGCCAGTCCTTCCTCGTGCAGCCAGCCGATCGCATCGGCCGCCGAGACCGAATCGTCCGTCTCGGCGTCGGTCATCGCGCGGGCTCCGCGACCGGCTCCGGTTCACGCGCGGTACTCGCGTCCGCGGATTCGTTCTCGGTGATCACGGTTTCCATGATCACCTGATACTGCCGGGCCGCGTCCTGAGTGCTCTCCCGGATGGCCGCCATGATCTCGGCGGCCAATTCGTCACTGGTGAACCGGTCCGTGGTGCCCGGCGCCAGATACAGGCTGGTGAGCCGGCCCATCGCATCGACCTCGGGGATCACCGTGCCGCTGGGTGACGGCCGCCGGGCCCGCACCTCGTCGATGCGCTCACGCATATCGGCGATCCGATGGCGCAGATCGCGGGCCGCGTCCAACGCGGCCTGTACGTCGGGGTGAATGCTCATACGTTCCCTCCGGATCGGGTCGGGGCCTGATTGGCCGGCGCCGGGGTCGGTTGCGTAACCGTCGGCGCGATGGTGGGCCGTTCCCCGATAACAGGTTCGGTGTGCGGGGTGTCGTCGACATACATGAGGCGGTCGGGATGCCAGGCCACCACCCGGTTGCGTTCGTTACCGCCCGCGCCGCCGCCGGCACCACCCATGCCGGGGCCCATCGGGGCGTACGGCATCATCGGCGAACCCGCGGTCCGCGCGCCTTGGCCACCGGCACCTCCCGCCATGGCATCACCCACCGGAACCCGGGGCGCGCTACCCACATTCGCCCCGGTGACGGCCCCGGCCAGCGGCATGGTCGTGGTGGCGGACAGCGTCTGCACGTCACTGACACTCGGCACGCCGCCACCCGGCATCGAGGGCGATCCGCCGCTGCTCGTACTCGGGAACGACGGCACCGCGTAGTCGCCCAGACCGTAATCGTCGTAGTAGTCGTCGTAGTACTCGTCGGAGATGTCCTCGTTCTGGGACAGCCCGTTGGCGCCCAGCCCCATCATGCTCATGAGCGTGGGCAGCATCTGCGACAGCATCTGATCGCCGGACCCACTCTGCTGGCCGCCGGTCGCGGCCTGGGAACTCGCCGCACCGGCCTCCGAGCTGGCGACACCGGTTCCCGTCTCGGAGACATAGGATCCGGTGGCCTCCCCCGCCCGCATATTCAGTTCGTTGTATTCCGCGGTCGCCGCCGCCAGCGCCGCTTCGTTCTTGGACCGCGCCGCCGCCAGCATTCGTTTACGCGCCGCCCGGATCTCCTCGGGTGTCGGATGCTTGGCCTTCACGCGGGTGAACGCATTCCCATAGGACTCCGCGCCCTGCGCCAATTTCTCCATCGCGTCACCCAGGTGGTCCATCCAGCCGCGATAGGTGGCGAAGCGTTGCGCGACATCCGAACCCACCGGAGCCCAGTGCTGCAGCACCGCCCCCGCGCGATCCATATCGCCGGAGGCCTGGGTCCGGGAACTGGTGTTGAACAACCGGATCGAATCGGCGAAGCGGAACGCGGGCCCGGCCCCCGGACCGTTCTGCAACTGCTGGGCGAAGGTCAGCGGATCACCGGTGACCACCGGCATGGTGGACAGTCCCGGCGGCACCCGCCGCAACCCCACCTGTTCCACGGCGGGTACCGGATTACCCACGAGTTCGGCGCCCGACCCGTTGATCAACCGTGCGCCCTCGTCGTCGGTGGCCGAGTAATCGGCCGCCGCCTGCCCGACCAGATGCGCGTCGCGCTGGATCTTGTTCAGCACCCCGATCGTGGCGTTGAACAGCGCGGCGGCCTGGGAGTTCAGTTGTGGGACGGCCTGCGCAGAGATCGGGTCGGTCCCGGCGGGCAACACCCATTCCCGGGGCATCGCCGCACCGGTCACCCGCGCGGTATCCGCGGACTGCCCGGCCACCGAAACGAGCTCGCCGAGATCGACATTCAGCGCCATGCCCTGCTCCTCTCACCCATCGCCCGCCTCCCGCTACGCCGGTGCCAGCGCCGGAACATCGGTCGCGGCCGGCTCCGCCGCGCCGTCGACGTCCTGTCCCTTGTCTCCGGTGGCCTCGACACCCTTGGGATGCTTGAACCCGGCGAAATCACCGAACGGCCCCGTGCCATCGGTCATATCCGCCGCGTACTGCTGCAACTCGCCGGACACGACCGCCTCCAGTGTGCCGCTCTCCCCTTCGCCGAAGGCAACCAGGATGGCCGTACGGTATCCCGGATCGCCCTTCGGCTCCTCGGATTTGCGCTCCGGTTTCTTCGAGTCCCCGGACTCGCCCTCCGCGGATCCCGGATCGCCACCGAGTGAGGACACCACCGCCTGTGCCTCCGCCGGCGCCTTCGTTCCCTCCTTCGAAGCGGCGATCGTCCAGGTCGCGACGTCGCCGGTCATCAACTGGGACGGATCCACCGCGAGCCCGATGTCCTTCGGGTCGGTCCATGCCGCGGCGGTGCCGTCGTACGCGGTCTGCGCATCCGTACCGGACTTATTGGCGAAGGCCTTGTCGAGCCCCTGCGCCACTGCCGGTGAAACCCGCTGGCTGCGGCCGTCCGGGAAGGAGTAGGGCACCAACCCGTCCTCGCCGGGAACCCGGCGCGGCGCCCCGGCGCCGGTCTGGGTGGAGGTGGCGCCGTTGGGTGCGCCGGTCTGGTGGTGAGCCGGTTGGGCCTGAGCCGGTGCTGCACCGGTGGCGGCCTGGTTATTCGACCACGGGGTGGTGGCGGCCGGTTGCGCCTGCGGCATGGTCGGCGCGGCCGCGCGGTCGTACCGGGACGGATCCAGGTCGCGCATCCGTCCCGACATATCGCTATCGGTCATGTTCCGCATGGCCGCCTGCTGCATCATCATCGGCAGCAGCGAACTCATCAGGCCGCTCATCCCGCCCATTCCGCCCATCGCATCGGTGGCCCCGAGACCGGACATGTTCGGGTTGTACGCTGCGGGAGTGGACGTGGACGGATTGAGGCCCGAACCCGAACCGCCGAGTTGATTTTGCGGGATATCGGCTCGGTTCTGCAGATCCTCGGCGTCCTTACGGAACTTCTCGGTCGCGTCCTTCAGGTCGGCACTCGACGCCGTGGGGTTGTATCCGGGAATATTGCCGGGATCGAACGGATTGTTCACTCCGATCCGTGAGCTGTCGGCGGTGTAGCCCGGGTCCTGGGCCTGATTCGCGAACCTGTTGACAGAGTTGGCCAGGTCCTCGGAGGCCTTCTTGTCCGACTCCGCGGTCTTCTCGTCTATCTTCTGCGCCGCCAGTTCGTTCGCCGCCGCGGCATCGTCCATCGTCTGGATCAGTTCCGCGAAGGCCTGGGTGAGCACGGTGAGAAAATTGGCCGGGGAAGCGTCCGGGATATCCTGCATCACCGTATTCACGCCTTTGATCAGCGACGCGATATCTTTGAGCCCCTGTTCCTGGATCTTGTCCACTTCGTCGCCGACCGATTCGGCGACCACCTTCTGGCTTTCGGTCAGTCGCTCGGCCTTCGCCTGGAATATCTCCAGGACGTCTCCGTAGCTTTCGCCGCCGTGACTCCCGTCCAGGCCGCTGGCCGGGGGCAGCGTCGGGACCGCGGTCAGCTCGAGGGGCTTCTTCAGCTTCGGATCCCCGAACATCTGATGGTTGTCCACGACCGAGAATGCGAAGGAATCACCGTCCGCGCCATACCATTTCACCAGATCGATATCCAGATCCCTGGGACGGAGGAGAAACCCGGTTCCGCCGGCTTCCACCGAGGGGTCCATATCGAACGGTGCGGTCCACATCACACCGGCCGACGTGGCGGGGTCCAGCCCATCCCAGACCAGGGGTGTCTGCGATGTCTTCTGCTCGGTGCCGGGCCCCTGCTCGCCACCGGTACCGTCTCCTCCGGGATCGGGTTTCGCCGCACCGTAGAGCGCGGGCACGGCAGCGGCTCCCAGACCGATGAGTCCGGCACGACCCCAATTGTGCAACAGGCTGGTGCCGTTGCCGAATTGGTTGTTGAATCCCTGCGCCCATTTATCGGTTCGCTTCGCCTTGGCCAACTTGTCCGCGGCCTGATTGGCGGCCGAACTGCTCTGCTTGGCCGCGGCGCGGGCGTCGGTCCGCGCTTTCTCCAGGGGACCCAGACTCTTCCTCAGCCGGATTCCCTCAGGGGTCGCTTTCTGCCGCCAGTTCATTCTCGAATAATCCGTGCGCGCTCTGATGTGCGCGCGGGTGGCGGCCTTCAGATCATTGACTTTCGAGGCAAGCTGCTTACTGGGCTCCTCCGCTTTCGCCAGCGCCTTGGCCGACTTACCCGACCACTCACCCAGCCCCTTGCTGATCAACCTGTTGTTGACTCCGTGCATCGTCGCCCCGCCGACCGCCGCGAGCCCGGCGTCCGTGAGCAACTCGGAAACGCCGACCGTACCGTCCAACATGTTGTGTGCCAGGCTTCCCCCGACCGACCCGACCAGCACGCCCTTCATACCCGGAATGAACCGGCTCGCCGTGGCGCCCACAGCGACCTCGGTGAGAAACCCGAACACACTCACAGCGGTTTTCCTCTCATGCGGGCACAGCGGTCGAGGTCTGATCGCCGGATGGCTCGAGGGCAGGAGCGGACCCGTCCGCCACCGCTTTCTCGATGCCCGGCGGATGGAAGAAGCCGGTGAATCCGCCGAACGCCCCGCCGCCGTCATTCATCTCGGCGAGCGCGTCGACCACCCGCAGGACGCCGTCCACGACCGCTTCGACCCGGCCGTCCATATCGCTGCCGAATACCGCCAGCACCGCGGTCCGGTTCTCCCAGGTCCCGACGTCGCCGGTCATCAGTTGGCTCGGATCGACCCTGGAACCGATTCGCTTCGGATCGGTCCAGGCCGCGACGGTCCCTTCGTAGGCACGCCGCGCGTCGGTCCCGGCGGCGTTCCCGAATGCCGCGTCGAGCACCCGGGCCACCACGGCCGACACCTCCTGCGTGCGCCCGTCGGGAAACGTGTACACGGTATTCTCCGCCGAGGTCTTCGTCGCGGCGGCAGCCACCGGCGGTGCGGTCGGCTTGGCCGGCGGGGCGACGGATTTCGCCGGAGCCGACTGGGTCGTGGACTGCGGCGTGGATTGCGTCGCGGGCTGCTGCGCGGCACCCGGTGCGGGCGCCGCCGGCACCGGCGCGCCACCGAACCGGTCCTCGTCGCGGTCCCGTGAGTCACGGCGGCGTTCATCGCCTTCGGATCCGCGGCCGTTCATCATGGCCCGCATCATCAAGGGCAGCATCATGGACTCGAGTCCCATACCGGAAGCCGTGGTACCGCTCATGGACGGTGTTGCCAGGGCGGGTGTGCCGACCGCGCCGGGGGTGGTCTCCGACCGACCCGACAGGCCGCGGGGGTCACCGGCGTTGACCGCGCGGTCCGTACCGGATCCGGCGCCGGCGTCGGTACCGGATTCAGCGGACGGGGTATCCGTGCCGGTGAGATCCAGCGCCGGTGGCGGCCCCGTTTGCGCCGCCGTGGCGGTTCGAGGTGTTTCGGTGCCGGGGGCCTGGGTGTTCCCGGTCGGCCGAAAACTGGGATCCGTCCCGGAGTTCCGGGTATCGGCACCGTCGTTTTCCTTCTCGCCGGCGGTCTTCTTCTCGGTGTTCTTGTCGGTGGGCTTGTCCGGAGTCTGCTGCTCGGTCTCGTCTGCGAGTTGCTGGAATGCTTCGCCGTATGCGGCGACGAGCGCTTCGGCGGTGGAAATCGCCGCCTCGACGAGCACCATCACATAGGCGTCCTCATTCGCCTCACCCGTGAGCAGGGTCAGATCCACGGCCAGGATCGGCAATCCGGTGTTCTCACTCGGCTTTTCGGTGTACTCGCCGGCATGTTTCTTGATTCCTTCGACATCGCGCGGATCGGTCCCGGCGAAATCCTTCAGCGCCTTCAGCGCGGACCCGAGATCCCCGCGGCCGGCGGTACACAACTCCGCCGACCTGTTCACCGCGTTCACCACGATCCGCGAGGCCGATCGGATGCGACCGTACTGTTCGCGCATCACCGCGACCCGCTCGCGGTAATGCGGAATATTCGCCGCGTCCTCTCCCGAGATATCGCTGACGTCCAGCTCCTCCGGGAGGATGTTGTCGGCCGGGTCCTTACCGAACTGCTTCCAGAAGCCGTGGTACATGGGCGGCAGCGTCCGGTAGTTCTGCTGCATCGGCGGTGTGAAATCGAGACCGCTGGGCAACTGACCGGGGTCCGGCATGAAGACGTGCGCCATCTTGTCCGGCCAGTCCGACTCACTGATATCGATCAATGGTATGGCGGAATATCCGAGGATTTCCCTCCGGAAGGCATCCTCGAAATAGTTACCCAGGCTCGGCGCCGAGGCCGCACCCAGGAGCCCGAGGTACGTACGTCCGGGCGTCAGATGCGCGCCACCGATCTTGGACGGCAAGGCCCCCAGCAGTCCCCTGTTCAGCGCCAGTTTCTCGGCCGCCGTGGTGGCCTGCGCCTTGGCAACCGATTTACCCGCCCCGACCAGACCCCGCACACCGAAACTCCCGACGCCACCGACCAGACCCCCCAGGGCACCGAAACCGGCGCCCATGGCGATGTTCTCCCCCTGGACTCCGGCGGCGATACCGCCTGCCACGGCGCCCGCCGCGGCGGCGCCCAGTGGTCCCGCCACCGCGAACCCGGCGACGCTCACGGCCCCGACCAGGATATCGTCGCCGTACTCGCTGAAGAAGTCGCCTACGCCGCTCCAGAACCCCACAGTGTCACCTGCCGGCGGTCATCGTATTGCGCGCAGCGGCCCCATACCGCGTGCCGGATTTCCGGCATACGGACTCCACCCAGCGGACATGAGGCACCGGGCACGGACAGCCGACCATGCGCGTGACTCCTTCCTGACCCCACCCATTGTGTTGGATTCCCAGTACGGGGAAGCGCTGACCTGGTGGAACAGGTCATCATCGAGGTCCCCGGTCATACACTGACGTGCACGAACACCACCGCCCCCGAATTCGTCCGAGGGCCGGATGACGCCGCAGGAGGAAACATTCGATGAACCTGCGGTATCCGACAGGCGACGTACGATCCGGCCTCCCGGATATCGACCGGCCCATGGGCTGCCCGGTCGTTCTCGATCCCACTCCCGCACGGCGGTTCCCCCTCGGCGGCTGTCCGGCGGTGACCGTCGTATGACCACCTCGACACCGTTATCGGAAAACCCGCCGAGCGAGGCGAAGACGCGACCGGAGTGGGATCCCCTGCGCTGGTACCCCGATACCGTGGTGGCCCGGGCCAAGGCGTGGCTCGACGGCAAACGCTGGCGGCGCCGGCTGTTGTGGATACTGATCGCTGTTTTCGCCCTGGTCGTTTTTCCCGGCGTCGTCGGGACTGTGGCCATGGCACAGACCAGCAGCGGGGTCTCCCAGATCGACGGCCTCAGCTGGATGAATGTGCGCGACTCCAACGGTGTTCCGCTGTCGAGCTATATGTTCGCCAGCGACAAAGGCGGCCTGCTCAATCCCGGCAACACCGTGCTGTGGACGATAATCAGCATCCTGTTCGTCGGATACATCACCATCGTGACGACCTCCATCTGGATCGTCGGCTTCACCATGAGTTTCACCTGGCTCGATATGTTCGGAGACGCCCTGACCGGCGTCGCGGATGCGTTCACCCACCAGATCGCGACTCCGGCAGTCATGTTCACCGCCGCGACCTGCGGTAGTTTCTTCGTCGCGTACTTCATCGTCCGTGGATTTCCCGGTAAGGCGACCATGCAGGTGGTCACACTGGTGGGGGTCGCCGTACTCGGCCCGATCTTTCTCGCCGAACCGCTCGCCGACGTGTTGTCCTCCGACGGCCTGCTCACCCAGGGCCGTGATCTGGGGATCTCGGTAGCGGCCGGTCTGAACGGCGACAACAGCCCGAATCCGACCCAGCTGGTCACCGTCCTGCAGCAGGACATGGCCGACAATTTCGCGCGCAAACCGGTACAGGTGTGGAACTTCGGCCATATCGTCGACAACTACCCCGCATGCGAATCCGGCTGGAGCTCGGGCGTGCTGTCCGGTAACGACGGCAATGTCCGCGAGGCGATGAAGAGTTGTGACAAGGCCGCCTATTCCAGAACTCAGACCCCCACCATGGGTCAGGTCGGCACCGGATTGATCCTGCTGGTCTGCGCCACGCTGCTGCTCGCCTTCGCCATCTATCTGTCACTCAAGGTGATGAAGGCGGCATTGAATACGATCTATCACGGATTCATGGCGATCTTCGGTTTCGCCGCCGGCGGTTTCGTATACGGGCCCACCCAGACCTTCCTGGTCCGCAATGTCGTCGATGCCTTCGTGGCGGCGGCGCGGATGACGGTGTTCATCGTCTTCCTCGCCATCTACATGCTGTTCATGGGCAATCTGTTCAACCAGGCGAACGGCCAGGTGATGTCGGTCATCGTTATCGCCTGCGTAGTCGAGGTCGTGGCCATTTCCCAGATCCGGCGCCTGAACAAGAGCCTGTCCCGTGGCAACGACTGGATCGCGAACCGCTTCTCGCTGTCGATCGCGGGGTCCGGCGGCGGTAGCGGTTCCGGCGGCGGCGGTGGCGGTGGGCAGGCCCTCGGGATGGGGTCCTCCGGCGGCGGTGGCGGCGGTGGCGGGCTGACCGGCCTGGCCGCCATAGCCGCCCTCAACACCGTCAACAGTTCACCGGTCACCGGATGGCTGATGATGGGTACTCCGAACCCGCTCAACCCGCTGTCCCGTGGCAGGCGCCGGTCGGATCTGGCGAATATGCGGACCGCCGACTCCCGCGAGGAAACCTACCGCTGGTCCGGGCTCAGTCGCGCGAACTGGCTGCGTAAAGCGCATGCCAGGGCCGACCCGTACGGCGGCATGGACAATGCGCTGGGTGCGGCGAACGCTCTCGACGGTCTCGGCGACAGCCGCGTTCCGGACAGCTACCTCGCCTCCGTCCTGCGGGCCGGCGGCACATCCGACGAACATGTACATCAGGTGCTGCGGGCCTCGGCGGCGATGAAAGCGAGTATGTCCACGAACCCGTACGGCTGGGCACCGTTGCAGAAGGCCATCGCGGCGTCGCGAGCGGTCGAGAACCATCTGCGGCCGACCGACTCCATCACCACCCAGCGCGCCTTCGCGGCGCAGGCCGTCGTTGCCGCGGAGAACTTCGCCCGGCATACGAACACCCCCATCCCCGGGGCCGTCACAGATGTCGGTTTCATCAACCGTGTCCGGCAGAACTGGGATTCCGATCTCGCTCTTCGAGCCGCGATCACACCGGACGAGTGGAACAACGTCGGCCGCAATACCCGCTGGACCATCGCCAGCGAAGCCGCGACCGCCTTCCGCCAGGCGGCCGTCGACTACCACGACAGCCCTTCGGATATCACCCGGATGGAGCTCGCGCGGTGGTCCAACCGGGTGGCCAACCTCGATCATCTCGATCCGGCCTCCGGTCTCGACCCCTGGGATTCCTGATCGGCGGGCGCCGTCGCTTTCGCGGGGCGGCGCCCGTACCGCGTCCGGATCAGGCGTACCGGCCCGCCGCGTAGCTCTTCGGCAGGCTCGTTCTCTGCACATCCTGGCCGGTCCGCGGGGCGTGCACGCATTCCCCGTTCCCGATGTACATCAGCACGTGGCCCATCTGGCCGTTCTTGTAGCTACTGGCCGGGAAGATCAGGTCGCCGGGTTTGATATCGCCGGGGTCGACCCTGGGCAACGCGCGGTACTGCTGATCGGCGGTGCGTGGGATGTTGACGCCCGCCTTCCCGGCCGCGTACTGCGTGAGCCCCGAGCAGTCGAAGCTACCCGGGCCCTCGGCGCCCCAGACATAGGGATCACCGATCTGGGCGAGGGCCGTCTTGACCGCGAATTGCGCACGCGCCGAAGCCGCTCCCGCGGACGCCGCCGCCGCGGCGGTGATGAACTTCACGCCTCCGGGTAGTTCCTTGCCGAGGATGTTGTAGAGGTACTGATTCGTGAGCTGATTGATCGCCGACGCCGTATCGCCGGCATTGGCCGAAGAACCCGAAACGATCTGGTGCGCGGCCTTCAGCGCGACGGTCAGAATCTGGCGGACCTTCTGCTGCCCCTCTTTGGTGTACGCGATCGGCCCCAGCTCCGCCAACGCCGCATTGGTCTGTTTGAGCAGCTTCCGCAACGCGGTCTGGTCGGCCTTGTTCGTCCCGCCCAGCGTCGAGACGTATTTCGCGAATTGCTTGTCCAGATTGTTGAAGGCCGTGGCGCGATTGGCCTGAAACATCTGTTTCGCCTTGACCATCGCGGGTCCCTCGCCGCTCCCCGCGGCGGGAACACCCAGTTTTTCCCGTAGCTCCCGCACCTCGGGGTCGGCCGGCTCGCCCTCGCCGTACATCGCCTCCAGCGCTTTCAGCACCCGCATCGCACGATCCGATTGCGGGTCCATCCCGGTCGCGCCGGTTTCGGCCGCCGGTGCCGCGCCCCCGCCACCGGATCCACCACCCAGGAGGCCGGAGAGCGCGGAGCCGATCATCGGAAGCAGGGCCGAGCCGGCCATCAGCGCCATGGGCGCCATCTGCGCCAGCATTTCCGGATCCACCAGCGGTTCGGGCTCCGGCCGCTCCTCGCCGGGTGGAGCAGCGGTCGCCGGCGGCGCGGCGGGCTGCCCGGGTGGTCCGGTTACAGCGGCAGGGGCCGCCGCCACCGGTGCCGCGGCAGGCACCGTCGCGGGCGCCGATACACCGGGGCCCGGCGCGGGACCGGTGGCGGGGGCCGGGGCAGCGGCGGGACCCGCGGCGGATGATGGGCCGCCCCCCTGTCCCGGGGGCGCGGCGGGAGGCGCCGGGGTGCCCGGTGCCGGGCTGCCGTTACCACCGGCGCCCCACTTCCGCCGCTCGCCGACATGCCAGGGAGTACCGGGCCGTGACGCATCGTCGGGCTCTTCGACCTCGATATCTACCGGAATGGGCCCGATTTCCGCGCTTGTCACCTGGCCTCCCCCAGCACCCGTTTGATCTGTATCTCGGCCCCCTCGGGGATACCGATGCGTACGAACTTCCCGCTTTCCACGGTCACCAGTTCGCGAGGCCCCAACGCGATCGCGGCGCGCGTCGCGGCGTTGTCCCGGTAATCCCAGAACACCACGTCTCCGGGCGAGGCCGCTTCCGGATCGACCAGTTGCCCGCAGTAGCCCGCCGCGCCCACCGTCTCCGGCAGGATCACCGCCGGACTCCCTTTCGCGGGGTCACCGCAGCTCTCCTCCGCGACCGATGCCGGTGCCCGGATCGGGGCGCATTGCCCGGTGGTGGTCACGATGGACGCGCTGTAGACGACATCGCGCACATAATCGGCCATCACCGCCGTACCGCCGACCTCCACGTAACGCAGCGCGAGATCAGCGGCGCAGGTGGCGGCCGGGCCGGTGTTCGGACTGCGGATCGGCTGATCCTGCCACGGGGCCGACCGCATCGCCGCCACGCACGCGTGGTCGCGGTCGGTGACGTTCGGATCGTCCGGCTCCAGAGTCAGAGAGGCGTACGGGTTCGCCGTGGGCCGGGGCGAAGTCGACTGCGGCACCGGGCTCGGCGCGACGGGAACCGTGGCGGTCGTCGTCGCGGTGGTACCGGTCTCCGGTCCGACGGCGATCTCACATTGGCGCCGGTAGTCCCGCTGCCCCAGTGAGACCATTTCACCCACCGGTGCCACGACGAAGAGCATCATCCCGCCGCATCCACACACCGCCGTGATCAGGATCAGGAACACGATCGTCCTCATCCTGTTCGGATCGCGCGGTTTCGACCCCTCCGCCATGTTCACGGCGCGGTCACCACACGGCCTCGGGTTCCCGCCGTTCGGTCCTCGCGACGGCGGTCGGAGTACTGGTGATGGCTTCGGCGCGGTCCGCCCGCGCCGGCCCGAGGACCTTGCCCCGCCCGATCCGGCTGAGCGCGTCCCGCATGAACATCTCGCCGCGCCGTTCCTCCGGTACCTGCCGTCCCGCGCCGACCGGGGGCGAGGTGTCCTCCCGCAGCGCCTGCAGCAGGAACGGCGTCTCCTCGAGATCGACGCCCAGCCACTCCAGGCTGTTACGCGCCAGGGTCTCGTCCCGCTGCCGGAAGACGAACCGGTTCGGGATGAGATTGTGCGCCGCGCCCTGGAAGTCGGTCTTCGGGTCGTGCGAGGCGAGGCCGATCGCGGCGAGGTGTTTACGTCCGTCGCGACTGAAATCGGAGGTGACCGCCGCGCCCACCTGCGTCTGGGTGAAGTGGTGCGCCTCGTCGCCGACAAGCAGGCCGAAACGGCCGTTGTCGGAGAGGAACGCCTCCCGGGCCGTCACGCCGACCAGTTCGTACAGTGCGGTGCCGAGCCGTTTGGTCAGCGGCAGCCGGTTGTACAGGTGGGGAGTGGTGAGTTCCTCGGCAGTGGGCAGGGCCAATTTGTGGCTGCGTACCACGGTCGCCGCGGCGTCGAGCCGGATCGGTTTCAGGTTGGGGTCGAACAGCACCGGGACCCGCTCGACGATGGTGCCCAGCCGGGCCGCCAGATCCGCGTACTCCTCCATCGAACCCGGTTCGTCGCGGAGCCGGCACACCACCTTGAACAGGTCGAGCAGGCTGGTGATCCCATACTGGGCGATCCCTTTCGGGGAGAGCAGATTACTGATCACCGCACCGGTGCCGGAGGTGGGCGAGAGGTCCAGCAGCGGCAGCACCGAGTCGAGGGCGCGCTCCCCCGCGATCCGGGGGTCGAACAGGCGCAACGGATCCAAAGACACCTGCGGCTCGGCCAGGTCGATGACCACGGCGTCGTCGATGGCGGTGGCGAAATGCTCCCATTCCCCGACCTGACTGCGGTCGATGGCCAGGAACTGCCCGCCCATATCGTGGACGAGTACGGCCATGAGTTTGAGGAAATACGATTTACCCGAACCCAGTTCTCCGGTCACCGCGAAAGACGCCGACAGGTCGTGTAGCGCCGCCTCCATGATGCCGAAGTGAATGGGCTCGAAATGCCCGGACAGCAGGTTGATACCGATCACCGGCCCGCTGTCGTCGCCGATCTGGCTGGTGGTGAACGGGACGAATCCGGCCCACATATCCGAGGGCACGATATGGGCGAAATCGTCGAACGCGCGGCGCGGCGGGCTGCCCGGCACCAGCAACGACCACAGATCCACCTGGGCGCCGACCGGCGTGGCCATCTCCACCTGGAACCGCTTGTATCGGCGGCGCAGGGTGTTCACCGCGTCCATGGTCTCGTCCCGCGACGGTCCACCGACCGCGATCACGGTGGTGAACGAGACCTCCGATTCGCCGCCGTTGACCTCGAAATGCTGGTTGTACTCACCGAGCATCTGGGCTTTGGACATGAGGGTGTTCTGCGCGAAGGAGATCTCCTGGTCCCGCTGATCCATCTGCTCACCCAGCCGCCGCAGATTCACCTCGTTGGCCTTGAGCACCTGGTCCGCGGGTTTGGTGGAGATCCGCATGCCCCAGTCGACGGTCACATCGCCGAGACCGTCGATCACGTTCAGGAATTCACTACCGCCGGGAAACATCATGCCCGCGTACGGAAACGACCGCGGGGTGAGCAGCGCCTGATACGAGGGCCGGTAGCCGGTATCGGGCTGCACCACCTTGATCACCGGGACGAACGACGGCCGCAACCGGCGCTGCGAATCGGCACGGGCGCCCTCGTCCAGCGCGGCCGATTTGAACACCGCGGCGGTGGCATCGTCGAGCGCGCCGGCCCGGGTGGGGGCCACCGGATCGCCGACGGCGCCGCGGGCCAGATAGTGCTCCCACAGCCACTGGAACATGGCCGCGGGCACCGGCAGCGGGTCGAAATCGCCGCCGATCCGGGACAGGATCTCGTTGGCCTCGTCCTCGTAGGCGTCCAGTTCGGCCCGGGAGATGGCGGTGGCGTCGATGGTGGTGGTGCTGCCGCGCCACATCCGTGACAGTGCGGAGATGCCACTGGTATTGGCGGTGCCCACCGGGATCGAGAGCAGGAATATCCGGGTCTGCGGCGCTATTGCCCGCACCCGCTCGTAGGAGGCGAACACCTCGTCGGCGTAGTCGGCGCAATCGTCGAGATCCACGCCCTCGACCATCTTGCTCAGCACATCGATGGTGTTCTGCCGGGCCTGGATACCCAGCAGCAGCGAACCGTTGGGCAGATTGTTGACCAGGGAGTGGTGCGCGAGCTTGACATCGAATTTATCGCTCGCCTTACGCAATCCGTAGCCGAGCGGGGTGATGAAATAGTTCGCGGTGACCAGCCCCGAATGTGTGAACTGCAGATGCCCGCGAATGGCGGCGGTCGGTTGCAAATCCCGGTTGAACCCCATCAGCGTCCCTCTCCGCTCTTCGGACGCCCCCCGTTACCGTTGATCAGCGACCGCCATTTGGACGGTTCGGCCGCCACCGTGGCGGCGGACCGGGTGAACCGGTTACCGCCCACGAATTCCAGTAGTTGCACCCCGCGCGACCCGGCGCGGCGGCCCGTCCCGGAATTCGCCGGCGGTTCGTGGGGCAGGATCGCCACCACCGTCTCCTCGACGAACATGGTGATCCGGGCCGATTCGGGGGTTACCGGCATCCCCGAGGCCAGCACCGGTTTCGGGGAGAAGACCAGCCGCCCGAACCACAGCACGCGCGACAGCAGCCGCACCCCCGTATACGGGATGAGGCCCAGGCCGAATCCGATCACCACCGTCAACGCCACGCCCGCCAGAAAGGTCACCGCCGGATTCATCGGCAGCGTCATGGCGGCGGCGCCGGTGAGGATCAATCCCCCCGCGACTCCCGCCACCTGCGGCAGGGTGTACGGCCCGAACGGCAGCTTCTGGCCGTTCTGGGCCTTGCCGATCATCGTCGGGACGCGTTTGACCGGGGTGAAGACCTTGATCACCTGGGTCACCGGTACAGGCTTCCCACCGGGTGATCGGGCACGATGGTGTTCGCGTCACTGCGGGCGTAGTTGACCAGGGTCGGCAACATCCAGAACAGCACCGCCGCCAGGATCGCCGATCCGGCCACGCCCAGGATCTTCGCCGGGGAGAGTTTCGATTTGGCGGCCTCGGCGATCAGCACACCCATCGACACGATCGTGATGAGGATCAGGCCGGCCCAGCGAACGAAGACCAGGATGCCGTAGAGGATATTGCTGATATTGCTCATGGGGATCGCCTCGTCAGTTCTGGGTCGCCGGCGGGATCTGCACGGTGGTGGTCGGAGCGGTGGTGGCGCCGGGCGCCGGATCGTTACTCCCGCTCTGCGGCATGACCGCGGTGAGCGGTTCCTTCAGCGCGGGCAGCGCTTCGATGGCCCGGACCTGCCATTGGCCCTCGCCTCGGACCATGGTCAGCGGATAGGCCAGCGCGGGCGTGGTGCCGCTCGCGCCCTTCGGTGTCACGGTGGCCAGCACCCGAGCCTGCGACCCCGCCGTTCCGCACGCGGTGTCCTCCGCTGTCACGGACACGGTCTCCAGAGCGGTGAAGGGCGCCGGGCGCAGCGCCACGATTCCGGAGTCGACGGTGACATAGCGCGCGGTATCCCCGGACCCGGTCAGGTAGGCGGTGAGGAATCCGGTCGCCACCTGGGTGAACGGGGTCTCCTCCCCGCACGGTGCCGAATACGACTGGGCCAGCTCGGAACCGATACCGGGAGCCGCGACGGCCGCGGGCAGGGTCAGCGCGCGCAGATTTCCCTCGGCGACCGAGACCGGCACCCGGTAGTACTGCCTCGGCGCCTGGGTCTGACCGTGCCCGGCCCGGACCGAAACGGTGACCGACCAGACTTCCATCGGCCCCGAGGCGAGCGTCCGCGCGATATAGACGACGAGCGGATCGTTGACCTGCTGACCGGTCTTCGGCAGCGTGATCTGCTCCGTTCCACCTATGAAACGGGATAGCGCTTCCCGCTGTCCGGAACCGGAACTCAGATAGGTCACCACGAAATCCTCGGCGAACGAACCGGCCAGTTGCGCGTGCCCGGTGATGCTCACCATGGATTCGTCGCCCGGTGGCGCCGGCTCGGGAGCGAAGAAGCTGTACACCGCGTGACCGCCGCCGAGGACGGCGAGTACCGCGAGAACCACGACGACGATATTGTCGCGGCGCCGGCGCGCGGCCATCCGGCGAAGCAGTGCCTCGCCCGAATCCGCGCGTCCCGCCGCCCCAGTCCTCACTCTCGAAATGGTAGAGAGAGGGCCCCCCACGAGCGGCCGACACCTTCCCACGCATGGGGACTCGGTCGCCCGCCGCGGGGCCCGGTTCAGGAGACCGTGCTGTGCCGGAGCCGGCCCGCGAGCCGGTAGCGCAGCTGATCGTCGTATCCGATCGGAATCGCCGGTGAGGCCAGATCGGTGAGATCGGGCTCCACCACCGGAATATCGTCGGCGGCGCGTACCAGCTGAGCGATGGCGAGTTCCCGGTTCGAGAAACCGGGATAGGGATAGAGGAGCAGCGAGGTGGGGGTATAGCCGCCGCCATAGTTCAACGCCCGCACCGTCACGCCGGTGCTGTCACCGGCCCGGACCCGGGAACCGAGTTCGACCAGGCGGACCCGGTCGTCGGGGTGGAAGACATCGACCGGCCGGAACAGGTAGTCCCATCGCACCCACGGCGCCGGGTCGGTGAGCCAATGCGAAATGGTGGTGTGCGCCAGTTGCACCACGGCGAGGTGATTCCCCGCCCGCCGGTGCGCCTCCCGCAACCCGACGCTCTCCAGCGTCGGCCACACCGCCGGGTCGTCCTCGGAGGTGATGTCCTCGATCAGCCACCAGGCGCCACGGGTGTGCTCGTCGTCGCGCGCCCGGACCGTGATCCGCCACCGGGTCGCCCGGCCGGCCGGGCGCAGGATCGAGACCTCGAACTGGAGCTTGTCCCCGGGCTGGGGACGGTAGAGCAGATCGAGTACCTCCGCATGCCGGTCGAAGGCCGAAACGCGGTGGAAGAATTCGGCGATCGACATCCGCGGGACGTACTCCTCCGGCGCGATCCCCGAGAGTGCGGTGATACCGCTGGGCTGGGCCAGGGTCTGGCTGTCCAGATCCCAGATCGCGCCGACGGCGGGTGGCAACGGCGGTACGGGGTCGTCCGCGGGGCCGGCCCACCAGCGCACCGCGTGCACTTCGCCGGCCGGACCGAATACCGGGCGCACCATCAGCCGGTGCGGACCGGACCGTGTGGCGACGGTACGGTCCAGGTCGATCGCGCCTTCGATGGAGGTACGCAGGGCCTCGGTGATATCCCGGGTACTCAACCCGTCGTAGAGCGCCGGGGTCCGCGCCAGTTGCCGCTGCAGCACCCGCCGCCAGTCGGCGAATTCACGCGCGGTATCCCCGACCGAGGCGACCGAGAAGCCTTCCGGTGCCAATGTTTCGACCGTCACCCAGGGGATCACTGCGCCCTCTCATCGCCTGCGTCCAACTGTTGCGCGGAGTATGTCCCCAACGAGACAACGTCCGCAGAAGATAATGTACCGTTGCTCAGCGGTACGTTCAACAGTGAAATCTGGATTCGACCAGAGGACCGACCGGGAACATCCCGAAGAAGGAACTTCCCGGCGGGGCCGCCCGGGCGACCCCGCCGCACGATTGTACGAACACCGGTGGACACCGGATCGGTTCGGGGTGGGTAGCGGCCCACGATGTGAATAATCCCGGGTTGCACGGGGTCCGGGCGGCAAGAGATCACGCCCGATACGAACACCTGCGGCGCATACCGGATTCCGCCGGGACCGCCCCGATGCGGTGCGCACCGAAACCGGGCCGCACCGCCGGACGGTTACTCCGCCTGCGAGGTGAGGGCGATCACGCCGGCCCCGGCGAGCAGCCCGAGATCCTCCAGATCCGAAGGCACGGCCCGCAGCCCGGTCAGCACCGGCAGCCGCGCATGCATCGCGATTGCGCTGTGCAGGGGTTTCCACAGCGGGGAACCGGCCACGGCTATCGGACCACCGACGGCGACCCGGTCGATATCGAGCAGCGGCGCCACCGAGGCGATGGCGCGGCCCAGCGCGGTCCCCGCACGTTCGAGCGCCGACAACGCGATCCGCTCACCCGCCTGCGCGTCGGCGACCAGCGCGTCGAGCGAATTACCGCCCCAGCCCTGGCTCTTGGCCCAGGCGACGAGCGCGGTACCGCCGGCCACCGATTCCAGGCAGCCGCGGCCGCCGCATTCACACACCTCGTCGAAACCGGGCACCAGCAGGTGGCCGATCTGGCCGGCGTTGCCGGTACGCCCGACGACGACGAAGCCCCCCACCATGACACCGCCGACGATCGTGTCCGACAGGTGGATCGACAGCGAGTCCATGACCTCCTGGGTGGCGCCGAAATGCCGTTCGGCCAGGGAGAGGCATACGCCGTCGAGGGCGAGTACCACCGATGCCGCCGGGAACAGCTTCTGCACGGATTCCACCAGCGGGAACCCGGATTGCCATTCGCGGACCCGCGTCGGCGCCACCACTCCGGAGGTCATATCGATGGGTCCGTGGGACGCGATGCCGACGGCCACCACGTCCCGCCCCGCCGCGATTCCGAGCAGCAGGTCACGGACCTGATCCCAGGCGCCGTACTCGGGGACCGGGATCTGCTGGAGTCCGTCGGAACCGACATCGTCGGCGATCTCTATCGCCGCGATCCGGGCCGCGCCGATCTCCAACGCCAGGATTGTCATCTACGCACCACCAGAGCTAGATCCGCGTTTGCCCCCGCAGCATAGTCAGACGGCCGCCGATTCCGCCGAATGCAGCGGGCGACCCAGCACGATATGCCGTTTCGGCGTACCGGCCACTGCGGCGCCATGGGTCGGACGTGGGCCGTTGCGGATGATCCGCATGGGCCGCTTGTGGTCGATCGGGACGGTGCGATGCCGATCGAGGTTCTCGATCACATTGCCGGAGTTGTCGTAGGCGATGCCCGCCCAGATCATGGCTCGCGGAGCATCGCCCCGGTCGATGAGAGTTTGTGCCAGGCGTGCGCACTGCTCGAAGAGCGGACAGCCATAGCAAGTACGCACTGCCGAATGCCAGGCCTCGGGTGTGCCGGAATCCAGATCCCAGCTGTCCGGCAGTTCCGCGCACGGAGGTCGCTGCGCGGATTTCACCGTGGCGGGAGCAGGGGGCGAGGAAACTCGCGAAATTTGCGTAGTCCGAGGTAGAACCACGTTGAAGGTACGAACTCGTGTTGTCGTCATCACCGTCTCCGGAACTGCCGAGGGCACGCCGGGGGAAACCGATACGTGTCCCGTTGGTCGGGCGGAACGTCAGGGCTGCTCAACAGTCCCCGGAAACCAGCTGATGTCAGCTGTATCACGACGGTAAGGCACCATAGGGTCGGAAAGCAAGGCCTCGTACCGTTAAGTAACGGGACGTTGACCTTATTTTCACATCATTAAGCCGCCGCTTAGCGGTTCGTTTAGTTACGGACCGTTTAACTACGGGCCCACTTGTGGTTTCCTATAGGTATGGCTGGCGAATCCGAGTTCACGATCGACGAGCTGGCGCGTGCTGCCGAGACAACCGTGCGCAGTGTTCGCGTGTACCACGAGCGTGGGCTGCTGCCCTCGCCAGAAGTACGTGGCCGGATCGGCTATTACGACGCGGACCACCTCAATCGGCTACAGACGATCAGCCGCCTGCTCGGACGCGGGATGAAACTCAACGGCATCCGAGAGCTCCTCTCCGCGTGGGATCGCGGCGACGGCCTCGCCGATGTGCTGGGGGTTACCGACAACGCCGCCGCCCCTGGACGGAACACCTCGGCCGACCCACCCCAACCCGAACCGGAGGAGCCCGCCCACGAGCTCCCGGAATACGTCCAGCAGGCCCTGGCCGCCAGCGACGACCCGTTCGACGTCTACCGGGTCACCAATCCGCGCTGCAGCGACCTGGCCACCCGCCTCACCGACGCCGGACTCCCCGCGGCGGCCACCTTCCACCTGGTGGAGCGGATGCGCGCCGATTGCGACCGGATGGCCGAGCGTTATGCCGCCGAGATCTTCTACGTGCTGGCCGGCCGGGCCTACGAGCAGTCCGAGCGCAATCCCAAGGACCGCACCAAACTGGAAACCGATCTGGCCATCGCCCGCCTGATCGTCACGCGCGCCGCCTCCGAGCTGATCGATCAGGCCTTCGGCCGGCGGGCGGAACTTCCGGCACCCGAGATTCCCGCGCTGCCCACCGCGGAAAAGCCCGGACTCGCCGCCGCCGATGCCACGCACTCGCCCTACGGCACCCGGCGCACCCAGTCACCGAACGGAAAACAGCCTTCACGTTCACACGGCTAGCGCACGGGAGGGGCGAAAGACTGTCGGGGTGACAGGATTTGAACCTGCGACCACCCGCTCCCAAAGCGGGTGCGCTACCAAGCTGCGCCACACCCCGTACTACCCCCGGGGAGGGGGTGGTGTTACCGGTCCTCGGAGCGGGTGACGGGAATCGAACCCGCACCATCAGCTTGGAAGGCTGAGGTTCTACCATTGAACTACACCCGCGTGCTGCGACCTCGGTGGAAACACCGCGTTGCCGCGCGCATCAGCGACTGTACCCAATCGCACATTCGTTTCGCCAATCAGCCCCTCGTCCGCGTCGGCGGTCCGGGCACAACCGGGGTGTAACACGGACGGATTCATAGCGATAGGACAGAGATTGCTGTTGCTCCGGGTCCGAGAACTTGTTATAGAAGGCAAGTCGCCGGGACCCACCATCTTGCTACGATCTTCTTGCCGGACGGGGTTTCTGGAAAGGGGGCGGTAGCGTGCACCCGACAAGGTGGACCTCCCGCATAGCAGTACGACAGAGCCGGCCCGGCCCGGTATCGGAGCCGCGGCCGATCCGCGGTGCGATTACCTCCACCATCGGTGATCGCCATGCCTGCTGAGAGCCGGCCCCCGGTCCGCTCCACCGCCCGCGAATGGGCGCTGGCCGCGGGCGCGCAGCCCGACGCCGATATCACCGCGGCCGAGATCGAACCCGTGCTGATCGATATTCTCGAGGAACTGCTCGATCTCACCGTCTCCGATCCCTTCCCGGTCCGGGCCGCCCGGCGGCTGGGTGCCCGGCTGTGCGCCGAACCGCTGCACCAGGTGCGGATGCTGGCGCTGGTCACCCGGACCCTGCTGGGTTTTCCGGCCGGACCGCGCGGATCCCTGGTCGCGACCCAGTGGCCGCTGGTGGCGAGTCAGGCCATCGACAGTTACGCGCAGGCGCTCCAGGAACTCGCCCTGGCCAAACAGAAGAAGAACTTCTCCGACGAGGCCACCCAGCGGGTCCGAGAGTTCGCGGCGCTGCAACAGCGACTGGAGCACGAGGCCACGCACGACGCGCTGACCGGGCTGGCCAATCGCACGCTACTGCGCAACCGGGTCCGCAAGATGGCCGAGCATCCCGAACGGGGTATCGGGCTACTGGTGGTGGACCTGGACCGGTTCAAGCAGATCAACGACAACTACGGCCATACGGTCGGCGACGAGGTACTGGTGGAACTCGCGCAGCGGCTCCGCGAGGTGGCACCGCCGGGCGCGGTGGTCTGCCGGTACGGTGGCGACGAGTTCGTGCTGGCCGCGGCGATGGCGGACAACCGAGTGGCCGAACTCGCCGGCGATATCGTTCTCGCCCTCAACGATTCGGTCTGGTCGTCGGCGGGACCGGTACCGGTATCGGCGAGCGTGGGCACCACCTACTCACCGCCGGAGGACCGTAGCGAACTGGCGGAACTGCTGCGCCGCGCCGACCACGCGATGTACTCGGCGAAAACCGCCGGCGGGCGGCGCTACGTGGGCGCCGATCCTGGCGATACCGCCGTCGACACGGCGGTGGCGGGCTGATCCGGGCTCACCCCGGCTGGCATTGCGCGCACCAGAACAGATTCCTGCCCTCGAGCACGCTGTGCCGCACCGCCGCCGCGCATAGGCGGCAGGGTTCGCCCGCGCGGCGGTACACATAGGTGCGCGGCCGGTCGGGTGCGTAGGAGGGCGCACCGTGGTCGTGCTCGGGGCGGACCACATGCATCTTCCCGCGGCGCACTCCCACCCGCATCAGTGCGACGAGGTCGTCCCACAGTTGCGACCACTGCCGCGCGGAGATCTCGGTTCCCGGCCGAGCCGGCGAGATACCGTGCCGGAACAGCACTTCCGCGCGATAGACGTTGCCGACACCGGCGACCACGCGCTGATCCATCAACAGGGAGCCGATACTGCGGCGGGAACGCCGGATCCGGTCCCAGGCGCGTCCCGGATCCGCGTCGGCGCGCAGCGGGTCCGGGCCCAGCCGCGCGACCAGGGCGTCGACCTCCGGTGGCGTCAGGATCTCGCACGCGGTGGGGCCACGTAGATCCGTCCCGAAGCCGGAACCGTCGCGGCCGGGCCCACTCAGCCGCATCCGGACCTGCCCCACCGGTTCGGGCATCGGCAACCCGGATTCGGTGAAGGTGCCGTACAGCCCGAGGTGAACGTGCACGAACACATCGCCCTCGTATTCGTGCAGCAGATGTTTACCCCAGGCCCCGGCCCGGCGCAGCAGCCGTCCGTCGACCCGGGCCGCGCCGTCGGCGAACTTGCCCTGCGGGCTCGATACCCGCACCACCGCACCCGCGAGCCGGCGATCGTGCCGGCGCGCGAGACGGTGCAGGGTGTGACCTTCCGGCACCGCCCGGCCTACCGGGTCAGTTCGCGGGCAGTGCCGGCGCCTCGCCGGACTTCTCGTAGTCGGCGAGGATATCGATGCGGCGCTGGTGGCGCTCCTCCTCCGACCAGGGAGTCGCGAGGAAGGCGTCCACGATCGCGAGCGCCTCCTCCTGCGAATGCATCCGCCCGCCGATGCCGATGAGCTGGGCGTTGTTGTGCTGACGCGCCAGCTGCGCGGTCTCGACGCTCCAGGCCAGCGCGCACCGCGCCCCCGGCACCTTGTTGGCGGCGATCTGCTCACCGTTACCGCTGCCTCCGAACACCAGCCCGAGGCTGCCCGGGTCGGCGACGGTACGGCGGGCCGCCTCGATGCAGAAGGCGGGGTAGTCGTCGAGCGCGTCGTAGACGAGGGCGCCACAGTCGACGACCTCGTGACCGGCCTTTTCCAGGTGGTCCTTGACGGCGTTCTTCAGTTCGAAACCAGCGTGATCGGCACCCAGGTATACGCGCATGCCGCGATTGTGTCAGGCGGCCGAACAGGCCGTGACGGCGGGCGGCGTCGCGGGAGGACTGCTTAGAGTCGTGGTATGCAGCCGCACGACCCTCAGCAACCGTCCGGATCCGGGCCCGGCCCCGCCTGGTCCGCGAATCCGCCGGAGCCCGGGCACTACCCGTGGCTCACCGACCAAGCGACACCCGCCCCCTTCGCCGGCGCCTACCCGCCGCCCCCGGCCCCCGCCCACGAACCCCGCGGTCTGTCGCCGTTCGGGATGCCGGCGCGGCACAGCTGGGAGATACCACTACTCGTGGTGATCGTCCTGTTCACCACCGTGGCCTATACGCTGGCGTTTCTGCTGCTGTTCCTCGGCGCGGTCAACCAGTACGTGCTGATCCTGGTGGCGGCCCCGCTGCTGATCTGGTTCGGGCGCGGTGTGAACTTCTCGTCCCAACGGGTCAACGGGGTACGGATGTCGCCGACCCAGTTCCCCGACGGATACCGGATGGTGCAGGAGGCCGCCGCGCGGTTCGGGATGGCCACCGCGCCGGACGCCTACGTCGTGCTCGGCAACGGCCAGATCAACGCGTTCGCCTCCGGCCACGGTTTCCGCCGGTACGTGGTGGTCTACAGCGATCTGTTCGAGATCAGCGGCGCGGCCCGCGAACCCGACGCGCTGGCCTTCATCATCGGGCACGAGGTCGGGCACATCGCCGCCGGTCACGCGTCCTATTGGCGCCAGCTCGGCATGTTCCTGGTGCCGTTCCTGCCGATTCTGGGCAATTCGCTGATCCGCTCCCAGGAATACACCGCCGACAACCACGGCTACTGCAACCGCCCCCAAGGCGCCCCCGCCGCCATGGGCACCCTGGCCGCCGGCAAATACCTCAACAGCGTCGTCGGCTTCGACGAAATGGCCGACCGCGCCGCCCAGGAACGCGGTTTCTTCATCTGGATGGTGAACGCCATGTCCTCCCATCCGGTCCTGACCTGGCGGATGTGGGCCCTCCGCGACCGCAGTACCCACGGCCGCCTCTTCTGGCGCCCCAACCCGCTCCCCCCACGCCTCACCCCACCCCCCATGCCCCCGCCGGGCCCGCTCGGAGGAAGCGAGATCCAACTGTCGAAGAGCTGAATCTATGGCGCCGACTTCGTGTCTTTGGCGCCGACTCCGTCGGCGCGGGGTTGCGGGCCCCGAGG
>NZ_JBSFRU010000032.1:0-31690 GCF_053589395.1 Nocardia sp. NPDC003345 | reverse complement strand
CCGCCCTGCGGCAAGCCCGACCGCACCGGTTCCGCCGAAGACTCCGGCTCGAGCCGCCGACCGCGCTGCGGCAGCGCGGACCGCGCCGGTTCCGCCGGGGAGTCCTCTGTATCGGGGCGGGGGCGACGCTGCGGCAGGGAACCGGCCGCGAGTTCGGGTGCGGATTCGGGTTCCGGCTGCGCGCGGCGCCGCGGAAGAGACCCGGAGCCGGGCTCGCCCGCGTCCGCATTCCGCGCGGAGCCGGGTTCGCCCGCGTCGGCATTCCGCTCGGGGCCGGGCCCGGACGCGGTGGAGCGCGGACGTCGCTGCGGCAGCCCGGTGGGCCCGGCATCCGGGGAACCCTCGGTTTCTGCGGGAAGCCGGTCCGGGGTGACCGGCCGCAGCAGCGAGGTGGTCTCCGCGTCCGGCAGTGGCGCGGGGCCCTCCCCGACGGGTGCCTCGGCGGCCTCCGGTGCCGATGGCGTGAAATCCGTTTCCGGCGACGGAGCGGCGTGCCCGGCTTCCCTCGCGGGCAGCACCGGTGCCGCTTGCGGCTCCGGCGTCTCGAGCCCGCCCTCGGGGTGCGCCGTGCCGTGACCGCCCGACCGGCTCGGTAGCCGGTGATCGTCTTCCGGCGGCACGGCCCCGTGGCCGGTCTCCGGTCGCGCGGCCCCGATAGCTGTCTCCGAGGCCGGCGACCTGTCCCCCGGCACCCGGTGGGCGGCCCGCCGCGGCAGCGTCTCCGGCCGCGGCGTCGACCGGGCGGTGTCCGGCGACCGCGACTCCGCGCCGCTCTCTGCGGACGCGGCCGGTGCCCCCTCGCCGGGGTGTCCCGGCCCGGACTCCGGACCGGTGGGGCCCGCGCCGGGGCGCAGGCCGTGTTCGGCGAGACCGCCGAGGGCCCGGACCCAGTGTTCGGCGAAGGCTTTCACGTCTTCGCCCACGAATACCGCGGTGGCGTAGTCGAACCGGCACAGCAGGCCGTCGTCGGTGGCGTCCACGGTGAGCGCGAGCGGGACGCCGTCGGCCGGACCGTCGGTGTGGACCCGTGCCGGTCGCAGATCCCGGTAGCGCAAGGTGAACCGGCCCGATTCGGTCGCGGCGAATTCGGCCGTGGTCTCGGGGTTCAGGTAGCGCAGCAGCGCGTAGCCGGCGCCGCCCGCGGGCACGGATCGGACCAGATCGCGGATCTGTTCCAGCGCCGCACCGGCGGCCCGGCCACCCACCAGCGCGTCGGCGGTGTCGATATCGGTGAGGTGCAGGGCGAGCGGAAACTCGGTGGTGAAACCACCGACCGGCTCCTCGCCCGTAACGCCGAGGGCGCGGGTGTCGGCGTCACAGCGCACCAGGGAGCCGATCGCCCGGGCCACCGCGCCCTGCTGTGCGGTGTGCAGGGCGATGGCGACCGCGGTGAGCAGTACTTCGGGCACGGTGGCGCGATAGGCGCTCGCGGCGGCGGTCACGGCGGCGGTGCCCTCGGCCGTGATCGCCAGCGATACCCGCCGCCGGGAGTGCAGATCGTCGGTACCGAGCGGAGCCGTCGTCCGGGCGGCGGCCAGATTCCGCCGCCACCAGCCGGCCTCGTCGAGCAGGTCGATGGACCGGGCGCGGGCGTCCAGCGCCCGGGCCAGCTCCGCGAGCCCGCTCTCACCGGTACCGGTGACGGCGGCACCGGTACCGAGTTCGTCGATGATGACGCGCCACGACCGGTCGTCCACGACCAGGCCGTTGGCCACGATCACCAACCGGCGTTCCGGCTCGGCGCCGGTGAGGACGAAATGGATATTGCGTCCGCTCACCGGATCGAGGGCGTCGGCGGCCGCCTGTACGACATCGTCGGTGGCCACCGTGTTCTCGCCGGATTCCGGTCCGAGCCACCAGTACTGGCGTTCGCCGCGCCGATCCCGGGGCGGAATCCACAACGTGGTGCCCTGATCACCGGTTTCGAGCCGGGCCCACAGCATCGGGTGCCGCAGTACCAGGGTGCGCACCATCTCCTCGACCCGCTCGGGAGTCCGGCCCGGCGGCACATCGAGCACGATCGACCGGATCTCGACGCCGGGCACCGGATTGTCCAGCAACCGCAGGGCGGTGGCCGTGGCGGGCAGCGACCCGGTGAATTCGGGGTCGGGCGAGGTGGCGGTCTCCGGTTCGGCCGTCCCCGCCGGGCCGGTCGGCGCGGCATCCGGGAGCGGTCCGGCGGTACCCGGCACTTCACCGTCCGGAGCCCGCTCGTGGTCCTCTACCGGGAGCGACGTTTCCGGCGGCAACTGCGGAACCGCGTCGGGATCGGGTAGTCCGGTGCGGTCCACGGCACCGTCCGCGCCACGATCGATCCGGTCGACCAGCGCGTACGCCGCGGGCACCAGGTGCGTGGGAATCGACCGGGACAGCGCCGCCCGGAGCCGGACCGGAGCCGGACCGTCCGCGACGGTGTCCGCCGCGGGTACCACGTATGCCGTCAGCCGCTCGCCCGGCCGGCCGGGCGCGGCGGTCCGGGGCAGCACGACCGCGTCGGAGACCTCGGGCAGGGCGCGTAGCGCGGCGGCGAGGAGATCCGGCTGGATGCGATGGCCCCGCAACCGGATCCGGTCGTCGGTGCGGCCCAGGTAGTCCAGCCGCTGCGGTGTGGTGGGAGTGGCCTCGCGCCACAGCACCAGATCGCCGGTGCGGTACATACGCTGGCCGTATCCGAAGGGGTTGGCTACGAAGCGGTCGGCCGTGGCGTCCCGGCGCCCGGCGTAGCCGCGGGCCAGCTGGTCGCCGGCCAGATACAGTTCGCCGGGCACGCCGGGCGGTACCGGGCGCAGCCGGCTGTCCAGCACGTAGACCCGGGTGTTCCACTGCGGCAACCCGATCGGGACCGAGCGGTCCGCCGACCCGGCCGCGGGCCAGGAGGTGGCCGAGACCGCGGTTTCACAGGTGCCGTACAGGTTGTGCACCCGGGCACCCGACCGGCCGCGTAGCGCGGCCACCGCATCCGGGGACAGCGGTTCACCGGTGACGAAGACCTCGCGCAGGGTCCGCAGCTGTTCCGGATCGGCGTGGTCGGCGAACACCGTCAACTGCGCCGGGCCGAAATCGGTGACCGTGACCCCGTTCCCGGCGATCGTCGCGGCCAGCAGGTCGAGATCCTCGGAGGCGGCCGGATCGGCCAGCACCAGCTGGGCTCCGGCCCGCAACGGCAGGAACAGACCCCACAGCGAGGTATCGCAGGTCGCCGGGTTCTGCTGGAGGTAGACATCGGTGAAGCCGAGCGGGAACTGCGCCAGCATCAGGGCGATCTGATTGTTGATCGCACCGTGCGAGAGCACCGCCAGTTCCGGACCGTCCGCCGACGCCGAGGCGCAGAGCACATAGGCGGCGTTACCCGGGCGCACCTCGCCCCGGAGTTCATCGGGACGAACCCGATCGGCCGAGTACTGCGCGAGCGTATGCGCATCGGTGGCCAGAAGGGGCACGGCGGGCCGGTCGCCGGCGGGTTGCGCCGCCGCGGCCAGCCGGGGCTCATCGTCGCGATCGGCCAGCACACAGACCGGCCGGGCGGTGTCGAGTACCCGCGCGGTCCAAGGCGCCGGATCGCCGGGATCCAGCGGCAGGCAGGCGCCTCCGGCGGTCAGCACCGCGTAGAGGGCGACGACGAGGTCCGGCGAACGGCGGATCGCCACACCCACCACGGTGTCCGGGCCGACCCCGGCCGCGATCAGCCGACGCGCCAGCCGATTGACCCGGGCATCGAATTCCTGGTAGGTCAGCTCGCTCCCCGCGTCGGATACCGCCGGGGTGTCGGGGCGCACGGCGACCGTCCGGCGGTACCCGTCGAGCAGGAGGTCGGGCGCCACCGGATAGCGGGTGTCGTTCCACACCACCAGCAGCCGGTCCAGGTCGGCCCGGGACAGCAGGTCGATATCGCCCACCGGCCCGTCCGGATCGCCACCGGCGACGGTGAGTACCCGTTGCAGCCGGCGCGCGAATTCGGCGACGGCGGGTTCGGGGAACCGGTCCGCGGCGTAGTGCAGCGCCGCCGCGATCCCGTCCGGGGAACCGTCGGGCGCGCGATGCGGGTCGATGACCAGGCGCAACCGGGTACCGGGTGCCGGGTTGACCAGTTCCACCGGTTCGGTCGACAGACTGGGCATCTCCAGGCGCGGGACATCGTGGTGCCGCAACGCGATGGCCACATCGAACTGCGCCGGATCCACGCCCAGCGCGGCGGTCATCTCCTCGAACGGCAGATCCGCGTGCGAGAACGCGGCGCGGTCCGATTCGGCGATCCGGTGCACGAGATCGAGGAAGGATTCGGCGGGATCGATGCGGGTGCGCAGCACGACGCTGTTGGCGTAAGGACCGATCGCATCGTCGAGTTCGCGCTCGTCGCGCCCGCGTACCGAACTGCCGAGCACGATATCGCCGGTCGCGGCCGAACGGGACAGCAGCACCGCGAACGCGGCGCGTACCACGATGAATTCGGACACGCCCGCGCGGCGGGCGATATCGGCGACCCGGCGATGGGCACGTGTCCCGATCTCGAATTCGTGCACACCGCCGCCCTGCGCCCCGGGATTCGGCCCTTCGAGCGCGAATTCCAGGCGCGGCGGCAGCCCGGCCAGTTGCTCGCGCCAGTAGGCCAGCCGGGCCGCGGCCGGTGACCCGGGGTCGGCGATATCACCGAGTTCGGCCCGGCGCGCGAGGTAGTAGTCGAGGTACTGCACCGACAGCGGCTGCCACAGCGGCCGGGAACGGTTACGCCGGCCGAGGAAGGCGCGCAGCAGATCTCGCAACAGCAGCCCGGCCGAGACCTCGTCGGCGAGAATCCGGTGCACGACCACGGCGACGATATGTTCCCGGGGCCCGATCTCGGCCAGCGCGAAACGCACCGGCACCTGCTCCGGATCGGCGACATCGAAATCGGTACGTGACAGAGTGTCCAGCCAGCTCGTCACCTCGTCGGCGGGCAGCGGATCCGCGACGACCTCCGGCACCGCCTGTTCCCGGGGCAGCACCACCTGGAGTGGTTCCCCGCCGCCGGTCACCGGATACACCGTCCGGAGGGTTTCGTGCCGGTCCACCACATCGGCGACCGCCGCCTGCATGGCGGTGGCGTCCAGGGTGCCGGACAGTTTCATCGCGGCGGTGACGGTATCGGCCGCCGTTTCCGGAGCCGACCGGTTGCGTTCCCAGAGCCGGCGCTGACCGGGCGAAAGGGGTATCGACGCCGGACGCTCCACCGCCACTTCCGGAGCCGGGTCCGCGGCGGGGGCCTCCGGGGCGGATTCCGCGGGAGTCCCGGGGCTCGGCCAGAGCGGGCCGGGCCCCGCGGGCGCGGCACCGAACGGCGCGGCGGCCGAGATCGGCGCCGCGGGATCGGCGGGCGCTGCGGGTCGCGGGAGCCCGGGGTCGTCGGGGGCGGGCAGACCACTGGTCCGGGTAGGGATATCGGCCGCGGCCGGTTCGCCCGGGACGGACCGTGGATTCTCGTAGAAGGCCAGGGCGTCACCGGTCGATCGCGCCGGGGCCGCGGTGCGACCCGGGAGGGCGGGCGGTTCGCCCGGGATGGGCAGTTGGTGGCCGCTGCTCAGCCAGTCGTCGTCGGCCGGGTGCCGGGGCGCGGGCGGTCCCGGCGGGGGCGCCGGTTCCGGCGGATTCGCGGTGGCGCTGCGATGATCGCGCCCGCCCAGGGTCTGCTGCCGGTCGGGCATCTCCAGGTACCCGCGACCGGGCAGTTCCAGATCCCGTTTCGCCGAGGCGAGCCGGTGGTCGGGCTCGGGTTCCGCGACGGCGGCGGCCTCGCGGATCGGCAGGCTCTCCTCGTAATCGGGTAGCGGGTCGTGCCGCGGCGTCGGGCCCGGCTCGTTCCCGGGCTGCGCGGCACCGGCCCCGGCGGTCTCCTCCGGGCGGGCTTCCGCCCGGACCGCGGCGACCGGCTCCGGCACCCGGCCCGCGTATTCCAGCTCCCCGCCCGCGAGGCGGCGCACCAGATCACCGGTCCGGTACAGACGCGAGCCGTCCTCGGACAGCGGGTCGGCCACCAGCAGTTGCGCGGTGCGGCCGGGGCGACGGTGATAGCCGCGGGCCAGCTGCGGCCCACCGAGATAGAGCTCGCCGACCGAACCGTCGGGCACCGCCGCCAGCCGCTCGTCGAGGATATGGGCGGTCACGCCACGAATCGGAGTACCGAGCGTCGGCGGGCCGCCGGACGCCAGCGGGGAGCTGATACTCGTCATGATGGTGGCCTCGGCCGGGCCGTAGCCCTGGTAGAAGGCCCGGGTCAGGCCGCCGCCGACCGGGATCGCCCAGCGCGCGACCAGTTCCGGTGGGCACGGCCGGCGGCCGGTCACCACGACGCTCAGCTCGTCGAGGCCCGCCGGATCGATGGCCGGTAGCGCATCGGCGGGGAGGTAGGCATGGGTCACCCCGGTGCGCCGCAGCAGGGCGGTGAGTTCGTCCGGCGCCGACACCAGCGGCGACACCACGACCATGGTCGCCGCGCCGCCGAGCGCCAGCAGCAGTTCCAGCACCGCCGAATCCGACGGCAGCTGGGCGAAGTTCAGGGTGCGATCCTCGGGTTCCACCCGGTAGCGGCCCTGCTGTTCGGCGCACAGCCCGGAAAGCCCGGCCTGGGTGACGACCACACCGTCCGGTGAGGTCTCACCGTCGCTGGCATAGCTGACGTAGGCCGGATGTTCGGCGCGCAGCGGGCGGATACGGTCGGCGTAGGTGACCGGGTCGGCGGAGAACTGCTCCAGCGTCCGGGCGGCCTCGATCGTGTCGACCTGCAGCCATTCGATTTCGTCCGGTAACTCGTTGCGCACCCAGGACACCGCCAGGCCGTAGACCGCGCCGGCGTCGACCAGTAGATGCGCGAACCAGCCCGGCGGATAGGCCGGGTCGACGGGTACGAATCCGGCGCCGGTCTTGGCCACCGCCCAGACCGCCAGCACCGCGTCCAGCGAACGCGGAATGGCCACCGCGACCAGATCCTCCGGGCCGATGCCGCGGGCCATCAGCGCCCGGGCCAGCCGGCTCGACCAGGCATCCAGATCGGCGTAGCTGACCTGCTCCAGCGGACCGGTGCCGTCGGCGAGGACGAGGGCGGCGCCGTCCGGATTGGCCTCGACAGCATTGGCGATCAGCTGCGGCAGGGTGGTCACGCGGGGCCGCCGGGTTCGGTTGGGCCGGGTCCGGACTGGCCGCGTCATACCGACTTCGCCCCCCGGACCTGGTCACACCGCGCACCGACTACCGCATCCATCTGTCCGCCTCGCCTGCCTATCGCACTTCACCACCGCGCCGTACCGTGCCGCGGCTTGGATGCAGCCTGCCACAATGCGCCGCCGCCCGGTATGGCACCCGGCAGGTTACCGGCCCGGACCGCCGTCAGCTACACGTCATCGCGCTCCGCCGCCGCTCGGTGCCCGTTTCGCCCGGTCCCGGAGGGCTCGTCACCGGCCCCCGCCGACCACTATCGGCCCAGCAGCGTGGGCAGATCCAGCACGGTCTCGATCCCGGCCCAGCCCGCCCCGGGGTTCTCACCCCCGTCCAGGATCAGCGCGGTGAGATCCTCCAGCGCGTCCGGGTCGAGCGCGCGCAGTCCCGCACCGCCGGTCCACAGATGGGTCACCCATTCACCGGCGGGTGTGGTGTTGCCGGGCGCGCCCGGGGTCAGGACCACCGCGGCGCCGGCCGCGCCCGCCGCCACGATCTCGAGCACGGCGGCCGGATCGTCGCCGCGGCCGAACCGATAGGTCCGGGAGTCGTAACCGAGGCCGGTCGCGGCGTGCACCCGGGCGACCGCCGCCGCCAGCTGGTCGTAGCCGGCCCGCCATCCGGCGGCGTCCACCGTCACCGGGTCGGTGCCGCGCAGCGGCCGCACCCGGTGCGCGTAGGTCACCGGACGCGGCGATTCCGCGGCGATCTCGGCGGCCACGGCCGGATCGTCGAGCACCAGCCATTTCACTCCCGGCACCGCGGGTGCGGGCCCGGTCGTCAGGCCGGTTTCCACCACCAGATCGGCCACGGCCTCGTTCTCCCCGGTATCGGCGGGCACCAGCGCCGCACCGGCTTTGAGCACGGCCCAGATGGCGATCACCGCGTCGGTGCCGCGGGCCAGCGCGGTCACCACACCGGTGCCCGGGCCGCAGCCGCGGGCGATCAGCACCCGCGCCAGCCGCGAGGACCGGGCGTCCAGTTCCTGGTAGGTGAGCAGTTCTTCACCCCATACCACCGCCGGGCCGTCGGGATCGTCCTCCACCGACGCGCTCAGTGTCTGCGCGAGCGCGGCGCCCCCGGCGGCGGCCGCGGCGGCCGGTTCGCCGGTCGCGACAGTCGCGACGGTCCGAGGTCGTTCGGCCTCGTCGTGAATATCGATATCACCCACCGGGACCCACGGATCCGCGGCGACGGTGGCGAGGACGCGTTCCAGCCGGCGCCCGAACGATCGTGCGGTCTGCTCGTCGAACAGATCGGTGGCGTAGGTCAGTGCGGCCCGCAGTACCCCGGGGGTGCCATCGGATTCGCGGTCCGGGTCGATATCGATCTGCAGATCGAATTCGGCCACGAGGGTGCCCCGGACCAGGCCGCGGACCGAGAGCCCGGGCAGTTTCAGCGTGACCGGCTCGTTGTGCCGGACCGACAGCAGCACGCCGAACAGCGGATCGCGGGCGGTGGCCCGGTCCGGTGCCACCACTTCCGCGACCCGTTCGAAGGGGATGTCCGCGTTCGCGAATGCGGGAATATCCGTTTCCCGGGCGGCGTCGAGCAATTCGGTGAACGCGAGCGCCGGCCGCACCCGGGTGCGCAGGGCGAGGGTGTTGCCGAACAGGCCCACCTGGTTGTCCAGCGCATGCTCGTCGCGGCCCGCGACCGGAGTGCCGACGACGATATCGTCGGCTCCGGTGAGCCGGTGCAGCACTACGTTCACCGCCGCGTGCAGCACCATGAACAGAGTGGCGTCGCGGTCGCGGGCCAGCTGGTCCAGCGACCGGTGCACTCCGGCGTCCACCACGAACCCGGCGGTACCGCCACTCATCGACGGCAGCGCCGGGCGCGGCCGGTCCAGCGGCAGCCCCGGTTCCGCGGGCAGCCCGCGCAATCGGCCGCGCCAGTACTCCAGCTGCCGGGCGGCGACGGAGTTCTCTTCGCTGTCGTCGCCGACCACCGCGCGCTGCCAGAGCGCGTAGTCCGCGTACTGCACCGGCAGCGGCGCCCAGCGCGGCGATTCACCGCTGACCCGGGCCAGATAGGCGGTCATCAGATCGCGCGCGAGCGGGCCGAGCGAGGCGCCGTCGGCGGCGATCCGGTGCACGACCAGCGCGACCACGTATTCGTCCTCGCCGGTGGTGAGGAGCAGCCCGCGGATCGGTGCCTGGGCGGTGACATCGAAACCGGCGGTGCGCAGTTCACCGATCCGGCCCGGCGCGTCGTCGGTGCCGGCGACCTCGAGACCACCGCGCAGCACCTGGGCCACCGGCAGGATCTCCTGATAGGGCGAACCGTCCGGACCCACCGGGTATCGGGTGCGCAGGGACTCGTGCCTTTCCAGCACATCCGACATCGCGTAGCGCAGCGCCGAGGTGTCCAGCGCTCCGGTGAGACCGATGGCCAGCGGGATGTTGTAGGCGGCCGACTCCTGGTCGGACCGGTTGAGCAGCCACAACCGATGCTGAGCCGGCGAGAGCGGAATCCGTTCCGGCCGGTCCATCCGGTCCAGGACCGGCCGGGGCGTCTGCGGCCCCTCACCGGGCACGATCCCGGCGGCCAGCGCCGCGACCGTCGGCGTATCGAACAGCGTCCGTACCGCGAGATCGGCCGACAGTGCTGCGTTGATCCGCGCCACCGCCCGGGTCGCCAGCACGGAATTACCGCCGAGGGCGAAGAAATCGTCGTCGGCGCCGACCCGTTCGGCGCCGAGCAGATCGGCGAAGATCTCCGCCACCGCCGTCTCCGCCCGGCCGGCCGGCGCGGTGTAGGGAGTCCGGCTCACGATCGCGGAATCCGGCAGCGCCGCGCGATCGAGTTTCCCGTTCGGGGTCAGCGGCAGGGCGTCGAGTACCAGCACCACGTCGGGAACCATGTAGTCGGTGAGGAATTCCGCGACCTGCTCGCGTAACCGCGCCGGGTCGGGCGCCACCTCGTGGCCGGCCTCGGGCACCACATAACCGAAAAGCCTGTCCCCGGCATCGCCGGGGCTACGCACCAGCGCCACCGCCCGGCCCACGCCCGGGCAGCGCAGCAGCGCGGCCTCGACCTCACCGAGTTCGATCCGGAACCCCCGCAACTGCACCTGGGTGTCGCCGCGACCGGCGTACTCCAGAGTCGCGCGGCCGCCGAACGCGGCCCAGCGGCCGATATCGCCGGACCGGTACATCCGGGAACCGGGCGCGCCGAAGGGATTCGCGACGAAGCGGGTGGCGGTCGGGCCCGGCCGGTTCGGGTAGCCGCGGGTCAGCTGGTCACCCGCGACGTAGATCTCGCCCGGCACGCCGACCGGCGCGGGATGCAACCGGTCGTCCAGGACGAAGGCGTCCAGCCCGGGCAGCGCCCGGCCGATCACACTGGCCGGGCTGTCGACGAGTTGTTCGTCCAGTGCCAGGAACGAGACATGCACCGTGGTCTCGGTGATGCCGTACATATTGACCAGCCACGGCGATTCGGCGCCACCGTGGCGCTCGTACCAGGAGCGCAGCCGGCGCAGATCCAGCGCCTCGCCACCGAACATCACATAGCGCAGCGCCATCGTGCCCGCGGACTCGCCGTTATGCGCGACCCGGTCGGCCTCGGCCAGCTGATAGAAGGCCGACGGCGTCTGGTTGAGCACCGTCACCTGTTCGCGGATCAGCAGTTCCCGGAACAGTTCCGGCGACCGTGAGGTCGGATGGTCGACCACCACCACCGAGCCGCCGCTGGCCAGCGCGCACCACAGTTCCCACACCGAGAAGTCGAAGGCGAAGGAGTGGAACAGCGTCCAGATATCGGCGTCGTCGAATTCGAACAGCAACTGGGTGTTGGCGAACAGTTCCACGACATTGCGGTGCGCGACTGCCACGCCTTTCGGGACGCCGGTCGACCCCGAGGTGTAGACGACATACGCCGTGTTGCCCGGGCGCAGCGGCGCCCGGCGGTCCGAATCGGTCACGGGGGCCGGGGAATGGTGGGCGGTGTCCTCGATCAGCACCACCGGCGTGGTCCCGGCGGGAATCGCGGCCGGCTCGGAGCCGGTGGTGAGGATCGCGGCCGGGCCGGCGTCGGAGAGGATGAATTCCAGCCGGGTCCGCGGGTAGGTCGTATCGATGGGCAGATATCCGGCACCGGCGAGCAGGACCCCCAGCAGCGCGACCGGCAGTTCCGCGGTCCGCGGCATCGCCACCGCCACCAGCGTTTCCGGCCCCGCGCCGGCCTCGATCAGCCCGCGCGCCACCCGCGCCGAACGCGCCAGCAGTTCCTCGAAGGTGAGGGTGGTGTCACCGCAGCGCACCGCCCGCGCCCGCGGCCGCAGCCGGGCCTGCGCCTCGATCAGGTCGACGAGCGTCACCGCCGGCACCGCGGCCCCGGCGCTGTTCCATTCCCGCAGTACGAGTTCGCGTTCACCGGGAGCGAGCAGGTCGATATCGCCGACCGTGACGCCGGGGTCGGCGGCCACGGCGGCCAGGACCCGCAGCAGCCGGTCGGCGTGGTCGCCGACGGTCGCCGAATCGTAGAGATCACGGGCGTAGGTCAAGGTCAGCGTCGCGTAGTCGCCGCTGTCCACCAGATCGACCCGCAGATCGAGGGTGCCGGGCAGGGCACCGGGCTCCTCGTCGGCCGCCAGCAGCACCCGGAACGGCGGATGCCCGGCGACCGTGCGCACGGTATCGATCAGCGACCCGAGCCGTTCGCCGCCGCGCCCCATCGTGCCCAGCGCCGCCCCGCGCGCTTCCCGCGCCGAGGCCAGCAGCGCGTCGAAGGTCGACGCCGGATCCACCTCGGTATGCAGTACGGCCAGGCCGGCCGCGGAATCGTGCGCGGTGAACGCGCCCACGGCGATGTCCCGGGTGCCGGAGAGCCGGGCGAGCAGCGCCGCCAAACCCGCTTGGACCACCGTGAACTCGTCGGTGGCCCGTGCCCGCGCCACGGTGTTCAACGCGTCGAGCAGCGCGACGTCGACTTCCCGCGACACCTGCCCGCTGCGCCGCGAAGGCGTGGCCGGGCGCGGCCGGTCGGCGGGCAGTTCACCGTGCCCGCCGAGCGCGCCGGGAGCATGCCACCAGTCCGGCGCCGGCAGCGCCGTACCTTCCGCGGGCACCGCGAGCAGTTGCCCGACCAGTGCGTGCAGCAGTGCGCCGAGCGCCCGAGCTGCGGTTTCGGCGACGGTATCGCGCCGGTACCACAACCGCAGCAGCATCCTGTCGCCCGCTTCCACCACCAGGGTCACCGGATAGTGGGTGAAGGTCTGGGAGGTGAGATCCACGATCTCCAGACCGTCGGCACCGCCGCTCGCCGCCCGCAGTCCTGCCGCGTCGACCGGATAGGCCTCGTAGGCCAGCAGGGTGTCGAACAGCCCCGCCGCGCCGGGCAAGATATCGGTGAGCCCGAGGTACTGGTGTTCGGCCAGGGCGGCCTGTTCGGACTGGATGCGGATGAGCAGATCCCGCACCGTCCAACCGGGCTCGAAGCGTACCCGCACCGGAACGGTGTTGGTGAACAGGCCGGCGATCTCCCCGGCCCCGCTCAGTTCCGGCGGCCGGCCCGAGACCACCGCGCCGAATACGATGTCCTCGCGGCCGGTCAAACTCGCCAGCAGCAGCGCCCACAGCGCTTGGACCACGGTGTGCACCGTGACTCCGGCCTCCGCCGCGTAGGCGGTCATCGCCGCGGTCTCGGTCTCGGTCAGCGCGAGAGCGATTTCCCCGACACCGGTTCCGGGTTCGGCGGGTGCGGCCAGAACGGCGGCGAGCTCGGTGGGCCGGGCACCCGTCAACACCTCCGACCAGCGGTCGCGGCCGGCCTCGGTGTCCTGGTGCGCCAGCCAGGTGAGGTAGTCGCGGTAGGCCGGCGCCGGCGGTAGCCCGGCACGGTCGCCGCGCCGGGCGTAGATCGTGAGCAGATCCTGCAGCAGGATGGGCATCGAGTGGCCGTCGAAGAGCAGATGGTGGGCGGCCAGCGCGAAATGCGTCCGCCCGGACACCGTGCGGTACACCGTGATCCGCAGCAGCGGCGCGGTATCGACCTCGAACCGGATGAGCCGTTCGGCCGCCAGCAGTTCGGGCATCTCGTAGTCGCCCACATTGTCGACCACCCGCCACGGCACCTCCGCATGGTCGGTGACCAGCTGCACCGGGCTGCCGTCGGCGGTGGTCACGAACGCGGTGCGCAGTATCGGATACCGGTCCAGCAGACCCTGCGCAGCAGTATGCAGCCGCTCCAGGTCGACCGTGCCGCCGAGTTCGAGGGCGAACAGCATCACGTAGTCGTCGGGGCTCCCGGCGGTGAACTGGGAGTGGAAGAACAGGCCGGCGCCCAGCGGCGACAGCGGCAGTACCTCGGCCAGGCCGGGGTAGGCGGCGCGCCAGGTGTCGAGTTCGCCCTGCCCGACCCGCACCAGCGGCAGATCGGACGGGGTCGGACCGCCCGCTTCCGGGTCCTGGGTGTGCCGGGCGATCGCGGTGATGGCGGCCAGCCACTCATCGGCCAGTTCGCGTACCGCGGTCTCGTCGAGCAGGTCGGCGGCGTAGGCGAACGAGACGGTGATCCCGCCCCCGGCGGCGGCGACGGCGTGGATATCGATCGCCGGACCGGCGGGCATCCCGCGATCGAATTCGGTCTCGAACGCGCCCAGGTCACCGGTGGGCAGCCAGGCCGTATCGCCGTTGCCGGCCGGCGCGTCCCCGGCGGAGTTCCGGTCCCGGTAGCCGAAGCCGATCTGCGCGACCGCACCCGCGCCCAGTTCGCCGCCGGTCTCGGGCGCGAGCCGGCGCAGCAGCCCGAAGCCGATACCCCGCCCGGGCACCGCGACCAGCTGTTCCTTCACCGAACGCAGCAGCGCCGCGGTCGATTTACCGCCTGCCAGCGCGGCCCGTGGGTCGATATCGGAGAGATCCAGCGCCACCGGGTACGCGGTGGTGAACCAGCCGACGGTACGGGTGATATCGGAACCCGGCACGACGGATTCCTCACGGCCGTGCCCTTCCAGGCGGATCCGGGTGACCGCGCTGTCCACGCCCCGCCGCGCGCGCCAGTTGCGCACGGCCAGCGCCAGCGCCGCCAGCAAGGGATCGACCACGCCGCACCGGTACATACCCGGAACCTCGGTGAGCACGATGGCGGCGATATCGGCGGGCACCTCGACGGCGAACCGGCGCACCGTGTCGTAGGTGTCGACGGCCGGATCCAGGGGGCGCGAACCGATCAGCGGATCGGGGGTGGCGAGCACCTTGCGCCAGTACGGAAATTCCCCGGCGCGTTCGGCGTCACCGGCGGCATCCACCAGGCCGTGTGCCCAGCGCCGGAACGAGGTACCGGCAGCGGGCAGTTCGGTGCGCCGGCCCAGCGAAACCTGTGCCCAGGCCTGCACCAGGTCGGAGATCAGGATCCGCCGGGAGATATCGTCGAAAACATAGTGGTGCACGGCGACCAGTAGCGCGTCACGCGCGTCCGGGCGGCGCAGCCAGGTCGCGGCGACCATCCGGCCACCCAGTGGATCCAGTTGCGCCACCGTCGAACTCATCGCGGCGCGGGCCAGTTCGGTGACCTCGGCACGGCCGCTACCCGCGGGCACCTCCACCTCGGAGACCAGCGCGCTCACCGCCATCGGCTGCGATTCGGGCACCTCGAGCCGGTACCCGCCGTCCGCGGCGACCAGTCGCGCGCGCAACATATCGTGGCGGTCCATCACCGCCCCCAGCGTCGCGGCCAGGCCGGCCCGATCGATGCCCTCGGGTAGCGCCAGCGCCATACTCCGCGCGAATCCGGGATGCACACCCTCGTCGAGATATCGAGCGAGGATCGGGGTCGGCGGCACATCACCGAGGCCGCCGCCGGGTAGTTCGGTGAGCAGCCGGTCGGCGGACACATCCGCGGCCGGCGCCACCGCGGCGAGTTCGGCGACCGTATCCCGCTGTGGCAGCACCCGGGGGACCTGCGCCGTCGAACCCGACGACACCGTCTCATCCACGGTCACCGCGTTTCCGGGGCCGGGATGGCGGGCGAGTACGTCCCCGGTCTCGCCGAGTTCGATCCGGGAGGCGCTCGTTTCCACGTGCGAATCGGTGCGGCCCAGGTATTCGATCTGCTCACCGTGCGGGGTGTCGACGCGGCGCACCAGATCACCGGTGCGGTACATCCGGGTGCCCGGCGCACCGAGGCCGGCACCGAACGGCCCGGCCACGAAACGCTGCGCGGTGAGCGCGGGACGGTTCATATAGCCGTGTGCCAGCGGTGGACCCGCCAGATACAGTTCGCCGGCCACGCCGGAGGGCACCGGACGCAACCGCGCGTCGAGCACGAAGGCGGCCACCCCGTCGAGTGGGGTGCCGAGGGTGACGGTCTCGTCCGGGGCCAGCATGCCGGTGCCGGTCGCGAGGATGGTGGTCTCGGTGGGGCCGTAGGAATAGACGAAGGCGTGTTCCCGCGCCCAACGGCCGACCAGTTCCGGCCCGCACCGGTCACGGACCGCGACGGCCATCGCGAGGTCGATGAGTCCGGTGGGGTCCACGGATTCGAGGGCCGCGGGGGTCGAGATCATATGGCTGACCCGCTCGCGACGGGCCAGATCGGCCACCTCCTGTCCACCCGGCGTCCCGGCGGGCACGATCACCAGGGTCGCGCCGCTGGTGAAGGTGAGCAGCAGTTCCAGGATCGAGACGTCGGAGTCCGGGGGGCACAGATGGGTCACCCGGGAGTCGCTGGTGATCCCGTAGTGCTCGCCGGCCGCCGCGACCACCGGCGCGAGGCCGCTGTGGGAGACCATCACGCCCTTGGACTCACCGGCGGGCTCCGAGGTGTAGACCACATACGCCGGGTGTCGTTCGTCGAGCAGGCGCACCCGGTCGGCGTAGGAGATGGGGTGGCGCGGCCGCCGCGCGATCCGCTGGGCCTGCACCGGATCGTCGAGTTCGACCCAGTACAGGGACCGGCCGAGCGCGTATCGGTGCTTCGAGGTGGTGAGACCGAGCGCGGCTCCGGAGTCGGTGGCCAGGTGGCCGATGTGGTCGGCGGGATCGTCCGGGTCGATGGCGACGTGGGCCGCGCCGGTTTTGGCGATGGCCCAGACGGCCAGCACCGACTCCGGGCTGCGCGCGATACCGATCGCCACCACATCGCCGGGACCGATACCGCGTTCGATGAGCTCGCGGGCGAGCTGCGAGGACGCCTCGTCGAGCTGCTGGTAGGTCATTTCCCGCTGATCGGCGGGTTCGCCTGTCGGGTTGTAGCGGATCGCGACCTCGGCGGCGGCGGATTCGACCGCGGCGGTCAGCAGCTGTCCGAAGTGGGGGCTGCCCGAGCGGCGCCGACGGCTACCGCGAGAAGGACGACGGGCAGTTTCCATTCCAGTGCAATCGCCTCTCGCGTCGAGCCAGGACCCCGCCCGCCCCTGCGCGCCCGCATGGCGAAGGGGCATCTCGACCGAGGGCCGGGCGCGGTCCGGCGCCATCATAAACGGGAGTGGCCGATGTGGCCGCCCGGGGAACGAAACCGGCGGACGCCGTCTGCCGCTCCCGGCACGCGCCCGCCGAATCGTCTCCGGACGCCTACACCGCCGCCATACCGCCCGGCGTCACGGACCGGCCGCTACCGGCGCACCGGATCAGAGCCAGCCGCGGCGGATCGCCTGCACTCCGGCCTGGAACCGGGTACTGGCCCCGAGCCGTTCGAGCAGCCGCGCGGTACGCCGCACCACCGTGCGCCGTGACATACCGAGCCGGCGCGCGATCGTATCGTCGGTGGCGCCCATGCTCATCATGGTGAGGATCGCCCGGTCGCGTTCGTCGAGTTCGTCGGCGGCGGGCCGCACCGAGATTGGTGCGGACAGGGTCCACAGCACATCGAAGCTACGGGTCAGCATGTCCAGTAGCGGCGACCCGCTGATCCGCAGGGCCATCGGATCGGGCCGGCGTTCGTCGGTGTGCAGTACGAGGCTGGCGCGTTCGTCGTCGGCGATGATGAGTTTGAACGGCGGATCGGGCAGCGTACGGGCCTGGGCGCCGCGCGCATTGGTGGCCAGGGTGTGCCGTAGCCGGTCCGCGTCCTGGTAGATCGTGTCCTGGTAGAGGATCCGGTACCGGACGCCCTCGGCCATCCGGGCCTGCTTCAGCTCGGAGATCCGGCTGTCGCGTTCGGGATCGCTCAGATGCGGACTGCGGTCGACCATCTTCACGGATTCACCGGCGTTGGCGTGCAGGGCCTCGAAATCGGCGAGCAGTTCCGCCCGTTCGAAAACGGGAACCACCACACCGTTCCAGCCCTGCGAGCGCCGGACCGACCGGAAGGTCTCGCTGAGCCGGGCCGCGGCGGCGTGCATGGTGCTGATCTGCTGGCGGCGCCGTCGTGCCTCGGCTTCGGACAGCGATTCCGGCGCGTGCGCGTCCCAGCGGGCCGTCCCGTCCGGGTCGGTGATCCGGACCGCGGCCCGCAGACCGCACAGTTCGGCCAGCGCGGTTTCGGTATCGGTCTCCGAGAGTCCGGTGTGCCGGGCGATCTCCACGAGCGCCGACCTGGGTCGATGCACCAGGGTCGCGTAGACACGACCGTGGATCGAGTCGGGTTCGAAGATTTCGGCCAGTTCGGTCACGCCGGGAGTTCGCAGTTCTGCCTGCAACCCCGTAGGGGTGGCAAGTATCGGACGTTCGAGGGAGCTCGTCGAGCTCAGTGCGAGGGACCCCACTCCAGCGGCACCCCCTTGGAAACCATCCAGTTCATCGGATCGATCTTGTTGCCGGCCTGATCCCAGATCTCCAGGTGGAGATGAGGTCCGGTGGAGTTGCCGCGGTTGCCGACCGTGGCGATCACATCGCCGGCCTTCACCCGCTGCCCCTGCGTGACATACATATCGTTGACATGGCCGTAGACGCCGGTGGTGCCGTCGTCGTGCAGCACCCGGACCCACATGCCGAAACCGGACGCCGGCCCGGCCTCGATCACGGTGCCGTCGGCGATCGACTTGATCGGGGCGCCGAGCGAATCGGCGAAATCCACCCCGTAGTGCATCGAACCCCAGCGGCTGCCGTACTGCGAGCTGATGGCGCCGGCCACCGGGCGCACCGCGGTGGCGGGCGCGAACTGCTGCTGCAGCTGATGCAGCTGCTGTTCGGCATGCGCGAGTGGGGCGGCGACCTCGGGCGGCAGATTCTGCAGGCCGAACGGCGCGGCCACCGGGGCCGGGGCCGCGATCGGAGCGGCCCGCACCGGGGCGGGGGCGGCGACCGGGGCCGGCGCGGCCAGTTTCTCGGCGACCGACTCGGCCTGCCGCGGCGCGGGTGCGACCGATTCGGCCTCGAGGGCATCGTCGTGGCCGCCGCCGGGCAGCAGCGGCGTGGCGTATGCGAGGGCGGGAGCGAGCTGAGAGGCGGTGCCGATCAGCGCACCGGCCGCGACCGCGGCGCCGGCGGCGGCACGAACTTTTTCTCCCTTGGTGGCATCGGCACGGTGGCGACGCGGGCGGGTGGTGACTTCGTCGCCGATCAGGCTCATCACGGTGATAGAGCTCGGGCCTAGTCGATGATGCGCCAAAGGTCGGTCCTCGCTATCCGGTCAACATGTTCACGAACGCCGCGTACGGATCCAGGCGCTTCGGCTATTGCTGCAGCTCCGGGTGAACGTAACGTTTCGGCATCCGTTGTGACGGTAACTCTACCGCCCCGTGACCATATCGCAACCTTTTCGAAAAACGACCTGGTCAGAGCGATGGAACCCAATGTGAAACGGTTACGATCGCCCCGGTTTCCGTGATATTTCCACACCCCTGAACAGATCGGTCACCCGGCCCCGGGAACACGACAGCAACTCCGCCCGCCCGGCGCCACCCGAACCCCCATGGCGAGCCTCGCCCCACCCTCGCAGACCGCCCACCACCTCGGGCAAAACCTTCGCTACCACGAAATACGCGACCCTCGAACAACTTTCGTCGCCGATTCACTGCTATTGACAACCAATTTCGATTAGACTCGGCCGGGCAGATCTGCCGCGGAGTTCCGCACCACCAGTCACAGACCCAGTGCACCCAGGAGGTCACCGTGTCCCTAGATGTCCCCACCGCTTTACTGGAACGCGCCGAGCGCGGCGAGATCGATGACGCCGAATTCGTCGAATGCGTCCGCACCTCGCTGCCCTACGCATGGGAGGTCGTGAGCCGCGTCGCCGGCGAACTGGGTTCCGGCACTGCCGAATTCGCCGACAACGAGACCGAACCGCCGGACGAGACCGCCCGCGGCCAGCTGCTGCGGGCCCTGGCCTCCGACGCCATCCGCGGCGGCCTGGAACGGCATTTCGGCGTGAAACTGGCGTTCCAGAACTGCCACCGCGTGGCCGCGTTCCCGCTGGCCGCCGTCGGCGGCGAGACCTACAACCGGTTCATCAGCCCCCGGAACCAGCTCCTCAACCAGAGCCCGGAACTGCGTAACTGCTGACTGCGTCCGTTCCCCGGCGCGAACCGAACGCTCGCGCCGGGGAACGCCCCGCTCAGCGCACTGTCGTCACATCCAGCTCACCGTCGGCGTGCCGCGCCCGCAGCACCTTCTTGTCGAACTTGCCGACACTGGTCTTGGGCACCTCGGCGATGAAGGTCCAGTACTCCGGCAGCTGCCATTTCGCGAACTTCCCGGACAGGAATTCGCGCAGTTCCTCCGGAGTCACCGTCGCCCCCTCGGCCGCCACGATGGCCGCCAGCGGGCGTTCGTCCCATTTCTCGTCCGGGATACCGATAACCGCCGCCTCGGCGACCGCCGGATGCCCCATCACCGCGTTCTCCAGGTCCACCGAGGAGATCCACTCGCCACCGGACTTGATCACGTCCTTGGACCGGTCCACCAGGGTCAGATACCCGTCGGCGCTGATCTTGCCCACGTCACCGGTACGCAGCCAGCCGTCGTCGAATTTGCTCGGATCCACCTCCACCCCGTCGGGGGCGTAGTAGGAGCCCGTGATCCAGGCCCCGCGCACCTCGACCTCGCCGAGAGACTGCCCGTCGTTGGGCACCACGCTCCCGTCGTCGCCGACCAGCCGGGCCCGCACGCCCGCCGGGAACCGCCCCTGGGTGACCCGGTACGCCCAGGCCTCCTCCTCGCTCACGCCCTGCGGCGGCTGCGCGACACTGCCGAGGGGCGAGGTCTCGGTCATCCCCCAGGCATGGATCACCCGTACGCCGTGTTTCTGCTCGAACGCCTTCATCATGGCCGGAGGCGCGGCCGAACCGCCCACCACCACCGAGCGCAGATGGGTGATGTCCTGCGGTGCCGCTTCCAGCGCCGCGAGCACCCCGCCCCAGATCGTCGGAACCGCCGCCGCGAAGGTGGGTTTCACCGCCGCCATCATCTCCAGCAGCGGCACCGGCTGCAGGAACCGGTCCGGCATCAGCACATTCGCACCGGACATCAGCGCCGCGTAGGGCAGCCCCCAGGCATTCGCGTGGAACAGCGGCACGATCCCGAGCATGGTGTCGCCGTTACCGATTCCCATCGACGACGGCGTGGTCGCCTGCAGGGCGTGCAACCAGTTGGACCGGTGCGAATAGACGACCCCCTTGGGGTCGCCGGTGGTGCCCGAGGTGTAGCACATGGCCGCGGCCGCACGCTCGTCGAGCACCGGGAAGTCGTAGGTGGCAGGGTATTTCGCCAGCAATTCGGCGTAGTCGTGCACGGTGACACCCGCCGGCGCCTCGACCGCCGCCACATCCCCGTTCACCACGATCACGTGCCGGACCGTTTTCAGATGCGGCAGGTACTGCCCGAACATCGGCACCAGGCTGCCGTCCACCAGCACCACCTGGTCTTCGGCATGGTTGGCCACGAAGATCAGCTGTTCGGGCGAGAGGCGGATGTTCAGCGCGTGCAGCACCGCCCCCATCGCCGGTATCGCGATATAGGCGAGGAAATGCTCGTTGTTGTTCCACATGAAGGTGCCGACCCGGTCGCCCTCGCCGATACCCAGATCGGTCAGCGCGTTGGCCAGCCGCGCCGAATCCGCGCCGACCTCGCGATAGGTGGTGGTGCGGATGCCGTCGCCGGTCCAGGTGGACACCGTGGAATCTCCGAGGAATGTGGACGCGTAGCGCAGCAGATTCGCCAGCGACAACTGGTCGTCCATCATCGTGCTCAACATCGGGAAAACCCCTCACTTCTCTGGGTGGCGGACGGTGGCGCTGTGAGCCCGCCCGCTTCCCGGTGAGACACAGAAGCGGGCATGACTCACATCACACAGCCGCAGACTACCGTGGAGTAGCGACGCGCGGTGAGGGTCGGAAGAAACGGGGGAATCACGCCGAGCCCGCAGGTCAGCGGGGTGAAAGTGAGGCCGGGCGCCCGCACTACCGGACACGGGATGAGACGCAGCGCCCGCGACGCCCCCTGCGGGCCACCGGCACTGCGCCATCGCCGCCGAGCACTCGTATGTGATAACCGGGATTTCGGCTCACTGCCAAGTCAGATAACGGAATGACATCCAAACGAGACACAGCCCGCAACCGTGTACCGACTGATGGGACGAATTCCGCCCAGCGGAACACTTCTACCACCCGTTATTCCTGGAACGCACTAAATTAGTACTTAAATCCGGCCTCACTTACATATGCACGGGCACCCCGGATTCGTGGCCGAAAATATGGATTCACTGTCCGTGCTTCTCTTCGATCCACACCCCCGCCGCCCTACTCTTGGAGCATGACATCGCCGTCGATCATCATCATCGGGGCCGGGTTCGGTGGCCTCGGCATGGGACTCGAGCTCCTGCGTTCCGGTATCAGCGATTTCACCATCGTGGAACGCGCCGAAGACTTCGGCGGCGTGTGGCGGGAGAACACCTACCCCGGCGCCGCCTGCGATGTGCCCTCCCCGCTCTACTCGTGGTCGTTCGAACCCCGCAGCGATTGGCCCCGGCGCTTCTCCGAGCAGGCCGATATCCACGACTACATGCGCCGCGTCGTCGGCAAATACGATCTCGAACGCAAGATCCGCTTCGGCACCGAGATCAGCGACGCCGAATACGACGAGAAGACCGCCACCTGGCAGATCCGCACCACCACCGGCGACACCCTCACCGCCGACGTCCTGATCTCCGCCGTCGGCCAGCTCTCCCGCCCCGCGATGCCCGCCATCCCAGGTATCGACACCTTCGCCGGCCCCGCCTTCCACTCCGCCGAATGGGACCACACCGTCGATCTCACCGGTAAACGGGTCGCCTGTATCGGCACCGGCGCCAGCGCCATCCAATACATCCCCCGCATCCAGCCCCTCACCGAACACCTCACCCTGTTCCAGCGCTCCGCCGCCTGGGTACTGCCCAAGGCCGACGCCGCATACGAACCCCGCCACCACGCCGTCTTCGAATACCTCCCCCCGATCCGCTGGGCCGAACGTTTCGGCTGGTGGATGTTCTTCGAGGTGATGGCGCTGGCCCTCACCGACCTCCAAGGCATCCAGAAACCGGTGGTGAAGGTCACCGACGGCCACCGCGCCCGCCAGGTCCCCGACCCGATCCTGCGCGAAAAGCTCACCCCCGACTACGCCCCCGGCTGCAAACGCGCCCTCTTCTCCAACGACTACTTCCCCGCTCTCGCCCGCCCCAACGTCACCGTGGAAACCAACGCGATCACCGAGATCACCGCGACCGGCGTCCGCACCGCCGACGGCATCCACCACGAGGTCGACGTCATCATCTACGGCACCGGTTTCAAGGGCACCGAATTCCTCGCCCCCATGAACATCTACGGCACCGGCGGCCGCAAACTCGCCGACACCTGGGCCGCCGAAGGCGCCCGCGCCTACCTCGGCGTCTCGGTCCCGAAATTCCCCAACCTGTTCATGATGTATGGCCCCAACACCAATGTCGGCTCCGGCTCCATCGTCTACATGCTGGAATCCCAGGCCCGCTACATCCGCCAAGCCGTCGACTACCTGCGCGCCAACCCCGGCCGCGGCGTCGCCGCCCGCGCCGAGACCGAGCAGCGCTGGGACCGCTGGCTCCAGAAACGCTTGAAGGACACCCCCTGGAACTTCTGCTCCAGCTGGTACCGCAACGCCTCCGGCCGCATCACCAACAACTGGCCGGGCGCCACCGTCCTCTACCGCTGGAAAACCCGCCGGTTCGACCCCTCCGACTACGAAACCACCCTCGCCTCCTGAGGGGTCCGGGGCCGGTCATACGACGATGCGGCTCCCGGGTGGGGGACCCGGTAGACTCCAGCCCACTGGCCACGGCCGGGCCCTCGTAGCTCAGGGGATAGAGCACCGCTCTCCTAAAGCGGGTGTCGCAGGTTCGAATCCTGCCGAGGGCACAACATCTACGCAGGTCAGACAGGATTATTCTGCGGTACGCCTAGCGGCAGACCGACCGCTACCGCGAAGCCGAGTGCGATCACCGCACGGCCCCGAACATGGACCATCGGGCGAAGCTCAGCCGGGGCAACACCGTCTCCACGTCGGCAATGTCCATCACCGCGTTCAGTTCCAGCGGGCGGAGGTGATCCGGCGCGAGCAATATCACCACATCCGCCCCTGAGTTCCGCACCTGATCGACCACCGCCAGCACCGAACACTGATCCGGCCAGATGAGCCGGTAGCCGAGTCGCTGCCCCAACTTTCGCACCGCCGCCCAGTCCGCGTCCGGCGCGGCACTCACCTCGTCGTCTACCCATCCCAGCGCTATCGGTTCCATCGAATCCCCTGTTGTCCGGCCGGCTCCCGTGGTGTGCACCCGCCGCCGGAGGCTCGATGATCCGGCGGCGGGGCTGCAGAAAGCTTCACAACCTGGGCGAACAGCTCGGTTCCCATCGGGAACCGATGGACAACGCACGTAATATGTGCTGTGTAGGCGAGGAGACCCGACAGCGAAAGCGCAGGTACGCGGGATGGCCGACGAACCGGATTTCTATATCGGACAGCGGGTGCGTGAGATTCGCGCCCGGCGTGGCATATCTCAGCAGGTACTCGCAGATCGGGCCGGACTGCACCGCTCGGTGATTGCGAAGTATGAGGCCGGATTACGGCCGATCGATTCCCGCCGCACACTGCTCGCGCTGGCTTCCGCGCTCGGGGTCACCATGGGCGACCTCACCGGACACAAAGACGACAAGTTCGATCCGGCCGTCGCCGGAGTGCACAGCTCGGTACCGGATATCGAGACCGCGTTCTGGGCGGAGGGCGATCTCACCGACACCGTGCCGCCCCGCTCGCTGGACGAGCTGGCGAACGTCGCACTGGAAGTGGAAAAGCTCAGTGTCCGGTGTGATTACGCGCGCCTCGCCCCGCGGCTCGCACCGTTGATCACCGAAACCTACCAGGCCGTTCACAGCACCGAGGGTGCGGAGCGTGACCGGGCGTGTGATGTGCTGGCCTCCGCCGCCATCACATCGGCCGCGGTCCTGCGGCGGTTCGGGCACACCTCCCTGGCATGGACCGCGACCCGAGCGGCGGAGACCGCAGCACGCAACACCGGTAGTGCCGCTGCCCTGTCTGCCTCCGCGTTCTCGCGCTCTCAGATGCTCATGACCCGCGCGGGTGGGCTGCGCGCTGCACTCCGGCACGCGGAGACCGCCGCTGATGAGCTCAGCCCCGCCGCGCGCACCGTGGGAGACGTCGAACACTCCGGGATGCTTCGGCTGCAAGCAGGTCTGGCTACCGCCGCCACGGGCAGCGACCCCGAAGCACACTTCGCGGAGGCAGTCGAGCACACGGCCAAGCTCTCGGCCGCCGAGCCTGGAACACCGTTACTGCGTAACCCCACCTTCGGCCCCGCAAACGTCGCGCTCTGGCGGCTTTCAGCCGCAATGGAACGGCGCGACGCGGAGCAGGTACTCACTCTCGCGCCCGCCCTCACGCCGGAGGAGCTGCCGTCCGCGGGGCGGCGGGCACAGTACTTCGTGGAAGTCGGTCGGGCACACGCGCTGCGCCGGGACTACCAGCGCTCGTTGCACGCACTGTTGCGGGCTGAACACGCCGCCCCGCAGAAGGTCCGGAACATGGGCCATGTCCGCGAAGTGGTCGGGTTCATGCTGCGCGGCGCGAGGCGTGACCTGGCCTCCGGCGATCTGGGGAAGCTCGCGAAGCGGGTCGGCGTCGTTCCTGTGTGACTGGCACCGGGGCGGCGTGAACCGTCCTGGATCCGGTGGGGACCCGTTGCCGACGCAGGCACCGGCTATGACGCCTCCGGCCGAGAACCGCACCTGAGAACCGGGATCGGTGTGTGCGTGGGTGCGTGTGTGTGAGGATGCTGTCGTGCCGGACTGGACCTATCACCCGCTGCGGCCGGCGGCCAACGCTCTCGTCGGGGAGCGGCGTGCGCAGCGCTGGGCGCTGCGTCTCCTCGGCACCCTATCGGCGATGCCGAGTGGGGCGGCAACCATCCGGAGAGTTTTCGATCATCCGGAGCCGCCGGCGGACTGGGCGAACAGGTTCGGGGCCGCCGTGCCGGTATCGGCCGCCAGGGACGCGATCCGGGCGCTGCCGCCACAGGGTGCCGGGTTCGTGGAGGTCGGCCCGGTCGATGCCACGACGGTGGCGACGCTGCGGGAGGCCGCGCGCGGGCGCCGCTGCCGGGTGATCGCGCGGGTCACGGATGAGGACGTGGCGGCTGACCTGGCGGACGCCGTGGACGAGGTGCTGGTCGGCGAAACAAGCAGCGATAGAAAGTATCTGACGGATCCCGACATCACCGAGGCGGTGCGAGCGCTGGCCGACCCGGGTACCACTGTGGTCGCGACACCCGCCCTGCTGGTCGCGGCCGGTCCCGGCTGGTTCCAGCGGGTGATCGAGGCAGCCGCTCCGCCCGTTCCGCCCGCGCCGACCCTGCGCGAAGTCCCGCTCGACCCACGCCGGTGGCCCGGCTGGTTCTGGAGCCTGCTGGTCGGCATCGGCATGGTCGTGGCCGGCCTGGGCGCGGCAGCTATCACGCTCGGCCCGGTGCTGCTGTGGTACGACCGCGACTATCTCGGCACCGACGTCGACGGCCTGCACCGCATCAATCACCACCTCGTGCATTTCCTGCAGCACGATCGAATCACCATGGCGGGAAACATGGTCGCGATCGGCTCGATGTACATCGGGCTGGCCTGGGGCGGTATCCGCCGCGGGTGGGCGTGGGCCCGCACCGCGCTGCTGCTGTCCGGGCTGGTGGGGTTTCCGACGCTGTTCTACTTCCTGTTCATCGGGTTCGTCGAGCCGTTGCACGTCGCGGTGACGATGGTGCTCTTCCCGATGTTCCTCCTCGGCGTCCGGCGCACACCCGGACCACCCTCACGCCGGTCATCTCCCCCGTGCCCGGAGCCGGTACGCCGCCGCGCGCTGATCGGACAGTTGCTGACGGTCGGGACCGGTGTAGGCGTCGTGATCGGCGGCATCGTCATCTCGACAGTCGGGCTGACCGTCGTATTCGTACCCACCGACCTGGACTTCCTGCACACCGACGCGGATACGCTGCGTGCCGCCAATGCGAACCTGCTGCCGTTCACCGCGCACGACCGGGCCGGGTTCGGTGGGGCACTGATAGCGACCGGGGTGGGCATCGTGCTTATCGGGATGTGGGGCTGGCGACAAGGCGAGGCCTGGGTCTGGTGGTCACTGCTCGGGGCGGCGGCCGCGGGCTCGGTCAGCGCGCTGGCCGTCCACTTCCTGATCCACTACACCGCGTTCATCCATCTGCTGCCGGTGTATGTCGGCACCGCCCTGCTCGTCGTCGCGCTCGCACTCTCCCGCGCCTTCCTGGTGGAGCCGCGACCGGCAGATATCGAATTCCCGCAACGGTGACCGGAACGCGGTCACCGCGAGTGCTTCGCGGGCAAAGGGCCGAGCAGCCGCCGGACGCTCTCGATCGGCGCACCGGCATTGATCGGCCGGCGACGCGGCGGCTGCCGAAGTCCGTGCAGGGGTGAACCCGGCGGGCACCCTTGTACAGCTCGGTCATCGCCGACTCCCGAAAGGGAGGGGCCGAGTAGGAAGCCACTCAGGCGACGCCGGTGTCGACCACACCCCATCACCGCCGAGGCGTCTTTCGCGGCCTGACCGGTGGCGTCCAGCGCTGAGCCTCACGCAGGACGTCTCGGTCACGCAAGCTCAGCTGTTCGATGGCCAGGGCGGGTCGAGGTGGTTCGCACTCTTCTGCCGATTTACGGGTAGTGGCGGTGTCTCCGAGCCGGGACGCCCGGCTCGGAGACACCGGATCAGACGCGGGTCATCGTGGAGGAGTATCCGCCGCCTCCGGGATAGACCCATTCGCCGGTGACCGTGTCCCCCGTCGAATCGAAGGTGCCGCGGTAATAGGCGGGACTGTCTTTGGCGCCGGCCCAGATGGTGAGGGTGTCCCCGGTCAGGTCGTAGACGTAGTCGAAGCTGCGTCCGACGGAGTCGTAATAGCGCGAGACCACATCCGGCCCGGTCGGTTCACCGAACGGGCGCAGATTGCCGATGACTTCGATGCCGGTGACAGCTTGGCCGTCCTGCTCCAGCTCGATGTGCTGGAGCAGAAAGAACCGGCCCGCCATCCATTCGTACCGGACCGTTCCTTGGGCACCGCCGGTGACTCGCCAGGTGCCGACCAGGCGGTCCAATGCCCGTAGTTCGGGAGTGGGCTGGGGCTGGGTCTCGATCATCTCGTTCTCCTCGGTAGGGGTGTTCGTCCGCCGTTACCTCGGAGCCGCCGAGCGATCCTCGACACCGGTTTATGTGATCTGAATCACTTTCGAATGGTGTCGAGATGCCACGGCCGGCTCCGAGGTAGCAGCGAAGACCCCGATCGAGGAAGGAATTAACGATGACTCTCACTGCTGGAGCTCCCCCTACCCGCCACATCCCGGAGCGGTTGTCCGGCCGTCTACTGTTCGCCGGTGCTGCCGCCGGACCGCTGTTCTTCGCTTCGGCGATCACTCAGATGCTCACCCGCGACGGCTTCGACATCACCCGGCATCCGATCAGCCAACTCGCCACCGGAGACCTCGCGTGGATCCAGATCGCGACCTTCGTGACCGCGGGTGCGGGCGCGCTGGCGCTGGCGGTGGGCCTCGGCCGCACTTCGGCGGCGGGCACCGGTCGCCGGGCATTGCCGGTTCTGGTGGGGGTGTTCGGAGTGGGGATGATCGCAGCCGGCGTCTTCACCATGGACCTGGAAAAAGGATTTCCGGCCGGAACTCCAGATGAGCCGGTTGCGCAGATGTCCTGGCACAGCATCGCCCATTCGGCATCTGCCGCGGTAGCTTTCACCGCGCTGGCAATCGCGGCTCTCGTGCTCGGCGTGCGGTGCGCTCGTCGCCGAGCGGCGTTGCCCGCGGTGGCGAGCGCGTTGGCCGGGCTGGTGCTGCTGGTACCGATATCGCCCGAGTACATGAGCATTCAGATCGCGGTCAACGGCCTGGTCGCATTCACCTGGACCACCGCGCTGGCGATCTCCCAGCGTCGCGGCGCCTGATCGATCGGCCCACGATACCGTCACAGCAACCGCCCACCGAGAGGCCGGACCATGAAATATCTACTGCTCGGTTACACCCCCGCGACCGACTGGGACACCGAAAGCGCCGACAGCCCCTCGGCCGAAGCGTTGGCCGCTTTCGCCACCTATCGGCAACTCGAGCAAGAACTGATCGCCTCCGGCGAATTGGTCACCACCGAGGGCCTGGGCCACCCGGCGGTGAGCACCACCCTCCGCAAGACCGCCGACGGTGTGATCGCCACCGACGGCCCCTTCGCCGAGCTGAAGGAGGTCCTGGCCAGCTTCGCCGTTATCGATGTCGCGGGCCACGAACGCGCGGTCGAGATCACCGCACGGATCGTCGAGGCGCTCGGCGAACCGATCGAGATCCGCCCGATCATGGGTGCGGACTTCACCGCGTGACCCCCTCGATCGAGGATCTGCTGCGCGCCGAAGCGCCGCAGGTCATCGGGGCTCTGGTGCGCCGGTTCGGGCACTTCGATATCGCCGAGGACGCGGCACAGGAAGCATTGCTGAGCGCGGCCCGGTCCTGGCCGGTCGACGGTATCCCGGACAACCCGCGCAGTCGCCTCATCCGGATCGCCTACCGGCGGATGATCGATATGCTGCGGGCCGATCAGGCGCGCCGCCGCCGCGAAATCGACGCGGCGGCAAGGGCCGAGCCGCTGCGGACCGCGCACCACTCGGACGTCGACGACAGCTTGACCTTGCTGCTGCTGTGCTGTCACCCCGCACTGGGCCACACCGCCCAAGTCGCCCTGACGTTACGCGCGGTCGGTGGACTCACTACAGCCGAGATCGCGCACGCCTACGGCACGACCGAAGCCACCATGGGCACTCGGATCAGCCGCGCCAAAAAACAACTCGCCAAAGCCGGCGCGCGCTTCACCCCACCGACCGACGCCGACCGCGACCAGCGCCTGGCCGCGGTCCTGCGCGCTCTCTATCTCATCTTCAACGAGGGCTACACCGCCACCACCGGCGGCGAACTCGTCCGGGTGGACCTCACCGCCGAAGCCGTCCGGCTGACCAGGATGCTGCACGACACCGTCCCCGGCGACGCCGAGGTGACCGGCCTGCTCGCGCTGATGCTACTCACCGAATCCCGCCGCGCGGCCCGCACGCATGCCGGAGAACTGGTCCCCCTCGACGAGCAGGATCCCGCCCGCTGGAACCACAGCCTGATCGAGGAGGGCACCGCCCTGATCGACAGTGTCTGGAACCACGGACCGGCGGGCCCCTACCGAATCCAGGCCGCCATCGCCGCGCTGCACGTCGCGGGCGCGCCGGCCGAAACCGATTGGCCCCAGATCGCGCTGCTCTACCTGTGGCTCGAACGACTCACCCCGACCCCGCCCGTTCAACTCGCGCGGGTCGTGGCCGTTGCCCACGCCTACGGCCCCGCACGCGGACTGGCGCTACTCGACGACCTCAACCGACGCCACCACCTGGATCGCAATCCGCTCACCCGGCAGCGTGAACACGCTGTTCGCGCTCATCTTCTCCAGCAAACCGGAGACCGCGCCTCCGCGACCCGGCTCTTCCGCCGAGCAGCCGACCTCACCGGCAACACGGTCGAACAACGGTACCTACGCGCGAAAGCCGATCACCCCGAATGAGTTCCGAACGCTCGGGTGAAACCATCCGACGGACGACGGGACCGTGTGGCGAAGGCGGCCGCGCAATTCCACTATTCAACCGTGCAGAGGGCGATGACTTCGATTTCGATCTGCCATTCCGGCTGAGCCAGCGCGGACACCTCCAGGAGGGTATCCGCCGGATAGGGCTCGGCGAGAAACTCGGCGCGCAGTTCGAGGACATCAGGGAGATTGACCGCCATATCGCGCACGAAGATGCCGACCTTCACCACATCGGCCAGCGTCGCGCCCGCTGCGGCCAGCACGGTCTCGACGTTGCGGAAGGCCTGGCGACCTTGCGCACGGAAGCCTCCCGGCACTGTCGTGCCGTCCTCGGTGAAACCGGCCTGACCCGATACGTAGATCATTCCGTTGGCCACGACGGCCTGGGAGATGCGATAGGGGTGATACCAATCGGGGTCGGTGGCGATCCTGTGGATTCGGGCGGCCATCGGGCAGTCCTTTCGCTGGTCGGTGCGCGGTGTCCGCACTGAGCTTGACCAGCGTCGGCTCCGACAGCCAGCCCCTGATGCACCCAGGACGGGTCAACCTGGGTCCGACCGACCCACCATATAATCGCCCTTTGTGGGCGATGTTGAGCAAATCGGCAGTTTCCTGGCCTCGCGCCGTGGGCGGCTCCGGCCGGAAGACGTCGGGCTCCCCTACTTCGGCACCCGGCGGCGCGTGCCCGGCCTGCGGCGCGAAGAACTCGCACAAATCGCCGGTATCAGCGCCGACTACTACGCGCGTTTGGAGCAGGGACGGCTGGAGAACGTCTCCACCGAGATCCTCGACGCGGTCGCAACCGCTCTGCAACTGAGCCCCGATGAGCGCATTCACCTACACAACCTGGCACGCCCACCGGCGCCGGCCGACCTCGCCGAGCCGCCGACCTTGCGCCCGGCCCTGCGCGTACTCTTGGCCGCGCTCGAGTTCGTGCCCGCCTACATCATCGGCCATCACACCAATCTGCTGGGCTGGAATCGGGCGGCGGAATTGGTCTTCGGGATCGATTTCGCCGAGTTACCGGGCGAGCAGCGCAACTGGACCCAACTGGTCTTCCTGGATCCCCGTATCCGCGCGCTGTTCGCCGACGAGTACCCCGCCCTGGCTCGCCAGGTTGCCACCGATCTGCGCTTGCGGATCGGCCACCGGCCCGGCGATGCCACCCTCGCCGCGCTGATCACACGAATGCGGACGGCCAGCACACAGTTCGACGAGCTCTGGACCAGCCATGACGTCAACGACGTGACGTTCGGCACCTATTGCATCCAGCACCCCGATATGGGCCGGATCGAGCTCGACTACGAGTTCTTCTCGCCGATAGCCGATCCGGGGGTCCGCGCCCTGGTGACCTACACCGCCGAGCCCGGCAGTCGCACCGAACAGGCGTTACGCACGCTCATCGAGCGCGACCGGCAAAGCTAGGTCTGCCGGAACCAGGTTCTCGGAACAGCGGTACGCCGGGCACTGGT